>DLGS01000262.1:2347-4047 GCA_002482815.1 Bacteroidetes bacterium UBA7688 | reverse complement strand
GTGTATCCAATTCCTTAATGGGATGTTTGGATAACGCTGCCTCCAAATCATAACCATAATTTTCATGGTACTGATTTAGTTTAAAGTTTCCATTAGTATCAGTTTGTTTAAAATCCAACTGAAGCCAAGAATTGTAATCTTCTCCCTCTTTATTGGTAAGATCTTTATTAATGGATCTTCCTTCCATAAGATTATAGGCCTCTTTCATAGTGATGTTACTACCCTTATTGATATAAAAGGTTTGCTCTAAAGCTTCTTTGGAATTTTCTTTCTGCAATTCCACTTTATATGAATTAAAAAAATACATATCACTCTGATCTGATTTTTTAAAGTTCAATGTCGCAATGGCAGTATCATTTCCGTATTTTGCCGTATAATTCAAAGTGAAATTAGGTTCCTCTTTCTGCATTTTTTCTTTTAACTCACTCTCTAATGCATCTCCAAAACCAGTATATTTTACCTGGTCGCGTAAGTATTCAAAATTTTTCTCGTTCATGACTCTATTTTTTAAATGATTAAATAATTTATAGTTTAGGCAGTACAGTGACCTGTACCAGCTTTTTGTTCTTCACATTCAGTTCAACATGCCTGCCTCCATTTTTCTCCATGAGTTGTATTGCCAGGTATTTTTTTTCCGGAATTGTAAATTTTGGAAGTGCAAATACAAAGGTGTTTTCCGCTTTGCCTTCAATTTTAACAACGTTATTCAAAATATAGATTGGGGCAATTTCGATTTCCTGAGAAGCCGTTCTTTTTACCTTTTTAGTATCACGAATAAAAAAACGAAGCTGATCGATATCATAATTGATTTTGGAATTGTTGATTACCTTTATTCTGTAGTACATTACCTCATCACGAATAAATATTCCATTTAGACTAAAATCAATGTCGTAATAGCTTTCTTTTTCACCTTGCAATTTTTTCTTGTCATACAAAGCCAATTTGGAATATTCCTCAATACTCTGATCATTTTCAATTTCATCTGAGAAATAAATTTCCTGCCCATACGCCTTTGTTTTATTCAGGGTTAGATTCAATTGTGGAAACTCTTCATCATAGTTTAGTACAAAAGAATAGAGTTTACCTTCAGCAGTTACCACAGTTAGATTAGTCTGGAAAAATCCTTTCTGGGCAGCTTTGATCTGAAGGATATTTTCAAGGCCTTTCGCTTTTTGAACCAGTATATCCGGACTTCCCTTGTCTACACTTTTTATTGCAAAAGGAAATACAATATTGGTCGTTTTTGAATAGGCTATCAGTAAAGAGTCCGATTCTATTTCGGATAAACGGTTTTTACCTGTTTGCTGTGCCAATACACCGATGGTCATTAATAATAAATATACCATCGTCAATAACTTTAAATTTTTCATATCTGTAATTATTTAGTTTTTAATTGGATTCTTTTTGTTTTTCATCTCGAAGCAGAACATTATAACCTGCTTTTACCACTACTTTAACCAGCTTTACTTTTTTACTCAAAAGACTTTTAGCCGCTTCAATTCCAGCCCCTGCAGCCTGAGCTCCCCAGGAATCATCCAGTGATGCAACACCCAAAGTCTGCATAGAACGATCTGCTGAAGCTTTTGCAACATCACGATTGATAGCTCCCGGGATATAAATCCCGATAAGCCCATCCATATCGTAAACTGCTAAATCCACTGGAAATAAAGAGTTGTTATATTTGATACTATTAATATGGA
>DLGS01000262.1:0-2302 GCA_002482815.1 Bacteroidetes bacterium UBA7688 | reverse complement strand
TATTAATATGGATTGTCAGTCTTTCTCCTTTTAAGGAAGCTGTTCCAAACAAGAAATTATCTTTTGGAATTTTAATTCCATTTATAAAAATGTCGTTCATCAGTCGGAACTTAACTGTGGCTCCATTTACAATTGTTTGTGTTTCGTGGATTACCGCTTGGACAGCATTTTGTGTATCGTTAATAATTGCTGGTTCATCTAAAGAATAAAATCCGTTGTGCGTGTAAATATTACTATTGAGAAGATTGTTTTGTAAAGAAGAAATAGGATTTACTTCCTCATTTGTGGAGATGGTAAATACCTGACCACGCTGAGCTTGGGAGGCTTTTCTTAATTTTTCCTGCACCCTGTCCGGATGCTGTATATCCAAAATACTCTCCAGCATTCCACCGAGTTGCTGCAGTTCCGGATCCTGGCTTTCCTGACCCTCACTCATGGACTGCATCATTTGTTCCAGCCTGTCTACATCATTGGAGTCAATCTTTGTTTTACTTGATTTTGTATATTTATCATAATCCCTGTTTTGTGCAGGAACAGCTACTGGTGCATTAATTGCTTTTTGTAATGCTTCCAATTTTTGATGCACTTTTTCTTCATTGGGATCACGATGTACAGAAGTATTTAAGCCGATTTGTTCTTTTCTTCGGGTAACAGCACTGCTGTCCTCAGTTGAATCAATCTGAAAAGACTGGCTCAAATAATTAGGATCTTTTTTGATAAGCTCATCAAGCTTTGCCGAATCAAGTGCAGCCAGATCGTAGTAATTCATCTTATCGAGCAAAATTCCTTCTTTCAGGTTTGCATTGGGAAGTTTTACATTAAACCCTTTTTGCTGTGGCGATCCTAAATTGGCCGCTTCCATTTTTCCACCACCTAATGCCCAAAATATAGCCGTTATAAAAGGCAGAACCAACACTGGTAACACTAAGAGCATCTTACGTTGCTTTAGTACTTTTAACGATTTTGTTTTTTGTTCCATGATATTAATTTTTAAGATGTGAGTAATAATAATTTTCCAGCATTGTTAGACTGTCCAGAAGTCCCGGACGGTTTAACACAATACTATCATACGTTTTTTTACCTATAGGACTACGTCCCAGACTATCCATGTATCTCCGAAAATGCGCAACTCTTTCCAATTCAGCTTTACTGATAATTGTCTTTAGTTCAATGGGCTTTTCTTTTAAATCAATAGAACCCGTTGGTTTTGTAATTGGAATTATAGTTACATTTTTAGTTGTATTTATAGAAAAGCTCTTCACAATCAGGTAAATGCTGCAACCACCTGTAAAAACAATAAAAATGAATAGAACCACAATCCAATTGAGTCGCGAAAAATGTGACGTTTTGCGCTCTAGCCATTGGGCACAAGTATGTTGCAATCGAAGATTGGCCTGCTCAAATTTCTGCCAGATACTATTTACATTACCTGTAATAGCATTGTTCTTTCTTTTAAAAGTGAATTTCATAATCAATAGTTTATTATTTTCGGTTCTCAGTACCTAAATCCCGATTTTCAATGGTATTCCATCGCTCGATTAAAAAACCATGTGGATTGTTGTCGCTTCGTGATACATTGCGAAGATTACCTTCTGTTATAAGGCTCCTATGCGCAATGCTGGTTGTGCGTATAATATTTTGAGTAGCATAACACCGGAATCCATACGGATAGCTATTAATATCAATTGTTATACTGTCCATTTTTATCGTCTGGCTGACATTGCCCGATATGATACCCGAGTAATAGCCATTTTCTTTTAAATCGTCATAGATTCGTTTGGCACTGTCATCCGCCAGATAAAGCGCTTTGGTTACATTACTTTTAATCACTTTATCATCCGGATCAAGAGTAAAGAAGAATTGGTGAAATGTTTTTACATGATCCCGCGCTTCCACCGGAATGTTATCTTTTCGATCTGATGCATAGGCTTCAAGCGCTTTTCCATTGGCCAGTATATAAACCTTGTTCTGCATTTGGGACACCAGAGTAAAACTTTTATAAAGCGAGAAGCAGCTAATCAAAATGCAGCCCGTAATTACCAGCATGGTAAAACCGCGGACATGACGAAAGGCAGTGTCGATATTTTTCATTTTGCTAAACATGATACATTTATTTAGAGGTTATGAATTGCCTTTTAATTTATTTCCCAGATAACCTTCCTTATCTTTGAAATAAGGGTCTGACTTGCCAGAATCAGACATACTTTGATACATTCTTCCTGCAGCATTTCCCATTGCATCTGCTGCCATTTCAGCTCCTTGTGATGCTGTATTAATTGCTGAAGTTGTGGAGTTACTGAAT
>DLGS01000281.1 GCA_002482815.1 Bacteroidetes bacterium UBA7688 | reverse complement strand
ATACGTCAGCCTTTATTGCGGTCGCGGGAGCCAGCGGGCCGGCTCCCGCGACCGCAATAAAGGCTGGCGTATAGATTACATCAGTGTGTCGAATGAAATGAAAGCCAAACTGAAATCTGCCTCTATTTTGCAACAGGTAAAGCATTCTGACCATTGCCCGGTGAAGGCGATGCTGGAATTTTAATCCCTGTTATTACAATATATTAATTTATTCAGTAGAAATATGCCTGAATTTAAGGTTGAATATGATGAACTCATTATATCAGAAATAAGCAACGATTTGCGCTGGAGATATTATCTTTCCGCACTAAGTTTTGTTTTTGTTCAGGCTGTCGTTCTTTATTTAGGATACGATTATGACAGTCTCTTTTATTTAGGATTTCTTATTCTATTCATACGCTATGGTTATGTATTGAAAAGGCCTGCAAATTGGCGTCCTGTGAAGATAAAAGTAATTGATGAAGTGGTGTTTGTCAATAATAAAAAATTAAAGAAAGAGGATTTGATATTTTTAAGTTTTCACCAAACAGATAAATGTCGAACGATAAGTCTTGAAGCAAAACGAAGTAATATATTTCGTCCCAATGAAGCAATTATATTAAGTGACTGTTCAGGCGAAGATGAAGCAATTCGAATTTGTAAGGTAATTAGAGATTTTATTCATCCTTCTTTGCAAATTTGTTATGTAAGACTGGTTAAGGGAAAGAGCGAAAGGTCTGATTATTTATCAGATGGTGATATTACTTTTGAAAAGCGTTATTTTATAGAATAACTTATGAGTCATTTGTGATTGCAATGAAAATAAACTGATTTTGCAGTGTAGATCCGTTTTCTGATTATAATTTCAAGAGATTAATTTATTAATCCTCGTTTGGGCATTTTCAACTACCACTTAATTATTTTGATTTACATTTTGCATTAATAATTGCGTTATGCTTTAGTATATATTGTAATTATGCTTGTGTAAAATTTTAATTTTCAATTATAAATTGTCAATTATTTTTTTATTTAAAAAATGATAGAGGTGTTGTTATTTCCTCCTTTGTATTGATTAGCAGCCGGGCACTCAAGCAATTAATATTTTCCTTTCGTATGTTTTAAGTTTTTCATAAAAACTAATTTAAAAATTGATATTAGAACAAAATAGCGTTAGGTCATTTTATTGGAATATACTTAAAATTGTTATTTTGTTTAAATTATTATCATCTTATTTTTGAATAGTAATATTTAAAAAATATTATTAATATAAAATAATGAATTTTAAGATCCTGTTTGTTTTCGTATCGTTTTTATTCGTTTGTAGTAGGTCGGTAGCCCAGGCTCCGATATTGGGCAGCACAGTCAAATTTATTGTTTTTACTGCTTCGGGGGCTATTACCAATACAGGTATCACACATCTCACGGGCAATGTCGGGTCAAATGTTGGTGCGGTTACGGGGTTTGGAAATGTAAACGGCGTCATGCATTCCACCGATCCGGCAACTGCACTTTGCGTCCTTGATTTAGCTATACTGTATAACCAGCTGGACACGACAACTGCTCACTTTTTTCCTTCTGCCAGTCTTGGCGGGGTAGATACTTTAGGTCCCGGGGTTTACTCGGTTCCGGTAGTCGCTACGCTGGATTCTGATCTTGTATTGAATGGCGGTGGCGATAGCAGTGCAGTATTTATTTTCCAACTGGAAAGCGGTTTGTCATCCACGGCCGGAGTTAAAGTGAAACTGATTAATGGCGCATTGGCTTGTAATGTATTCTGGAAAGTGGAAGGCATATTGACTTTAGCTGCAGGAACAACCATGCGGGGAAGTGTTATCGTCAATAACGGCACAATCTCAATGGGTAGTCTCGACACCTTGGAAGGCAGAATCCTGACTACTTTAGGTGCCATCACACTCAATGGCGTAAACGGTATGACGCCACTGGGTTGCGGTTTGCCTTTGCTCAGCGGTCCGGTAGCACCCAACCTTGCCTCTACGGCTTGCTATGCTTTGTTTTCTACAACCGGTGCGGTTACCAATGTGGGCACTACCAAAGTACGCGGAGATGTGGGTACCAACACCGGTTTGCTGAGTGGTTACTCCGCGAGCGATGTAATCGGCACGATTCACCCTGTACCCGACAGTTCTACAGCCCAGGCTGCTGCTGATGTGCTCAATATTTTTAGCTACCTCACTGCTTTGCCTTATGATATTGAGTTACTGTATCCAGCTCAGTTTGGAAACAATCTTTTGCTGACACCGCATACCTATTGGTTGGGCGCAGCAACTACATTTACCGATTCGATTTTCCTTGATGCACAGGGAAATCCCAATGCCGTTTTTGTGATAAAGATGTGGGGCGCACTAACGACTAGTACTTATTCTAATGTCAAATTGCTGAACGGAACCAAAGCATCCAGCGTGTTTTGGCTGACCGAAGGGGCTGCCGATATTGTTGCCAATTCTGTATTCAATGGCACCATCCTTTGCAATAGCGGCGCATTCAGTATGTTGGCCAACGCCAAAATGAACGGCAGGGCGCTGGTGAAAATAGGGGCATTATCTACCACCAACGATTCGGTTTATATACCAACCCTAACAGGCTCCGATTCGGCAATTTGCTATCCGGGTGTAGTGCTTCCGGTAAAGCTGGTGGAGTTTTCGCTGAGCAAAGGAGATAATCAAAGGGTGAATCTCCATTGGGTGGCTGCAGATGAATCTGATTTGCGTCATTACGAAATTATGCGTTCCGAAAATGGCAACCATTGGGATATGCAGTCTGTTATTGCTGCTAAAAATAATGCTTCAGGAAGTAATTATTACAATGCGGAAGACCAGCCTGATCACACCGGTATTTTTTATTATCGCCTTAAATGTGTTGACTTGTATGGTAAGGCTCAATATTCGCCAACCCGTACAATTAATCTTAGTGCGAACGGACCTTCAGCACCATCTGTTTATCCTAATGCCGCAGACCGATTTATCAATATTGCACTGTATGGTACTGCAGCGACCAACAGTTTCGAAATTCATAATCTGTTTGGAAAAACAATACTAAAAGGTTCGCTTCTGGGAAATAGCGTCAATAAAATCGCCTTGCCGGTATTGGATAATGCTATGTACTTTATTATTGTAAATCAGGATGATAGAATATCTAAACTAAAGCTGCAGGTGAGCCAATAAATTCTAGGATCTCACCTAACTTTTGCCGGTGGGCGGCATTAAAGTTTTTAATTTATCTGCAATGCCTTGTCTGTATTGTCCGGTATCGGCACCTATTCTCCGTTGTTTTGTATATGTATACACTATAGTCGGTTTCGGCATGCAATACAGTACAGCAACTTCCGTATTTCACAATCACGAGATTTTTACAAACAGGGTTTGATTTTCAAAGAAGCAAAAAGCGTATTTACAGTGTGGTAAGCCCTCA
>DLGS01000055.1:10094-10595 GCA_002482815.1 Bacteroidetes bacterium UBA7688 | reverse complement strand
CTGCAAGAATAATATTATCTTCGCTGAGCCCGGCAGAGCTGGAAAGAGCCGTTATGATGGAAGATACCGGAATGCTGGAAAAGGTAAAAGGAATCGGAGCCAAAACAGCACAGCGTATTGTATTGGAACTCAAAGGAAAAATCACTGTAAAAGGTGGTACACAAAGTGCTGATATTTCTGCAGTAATGCACAATACAAAAGCTAATGATGCGTTAATAGCTTTAGTAAATCTCGGCATCAGTAAAAGCGCTGCTGAAATTGCTATGAAAAAAATTCAAAATGCAGGGGAATTGCCGGTTGAAGAATTGGTAAAACAAGCCCTGAGAAACCTGTAACCGGAATACCACCCCTTATTTAGAAGAAAACATTGAAGGCGAGAACAACGCATAGAATAATTAACCTGAAGGCAATTTGCATCCTGATCACTATTGTGGCTCTGGTGCAAAATCCCCGTGCAGTTTTTGCACAAAGCACCTCTCCATCCGATTCGCTTAAATTTCC
>DLGS01000055.1:0-10064 GCA_002482815.1 Bacteroidetes bacterium UBA7688 | reverse complement strand
AATTTCCTATCAAAGATGATGGAACCTCATCCGGAATGGATTTAAAAGATCCTTCAAATGTCAACAGAACCATTGAATATGACGAAAAGGAAAACAAATATTATTTTGTTGAAAAGGTTGGTGATCAGTATGTAAGAAATCCAACCTATTTGACCCAGGAAGAATATCAGAAGTATAAAGCTGACGAGGACGAAAGAAGCTATTGGCGCCGGAGAATGGACGCTTTGAGCATGTTCAACAAAAAGCCGGAAATGCCTGTGATGTACAGAGAAGGTATCTTCGACCGGATATTTGGTGGAACAGGTATTCAGGTTCGTCCGCAGGGAAATGTGGATGTGACTGTTGGTGGAAACTGGCAGAATATCAAAAATCCGGCACTTACCCAGCGGCAACAAAAATATGGGGTGTTCAATTTTGATCTTCAAATGAACATTAACCTGTTGGCTACTATTGGCGACAAAGTAAAATTAAATATCAGCAATAATACTAAGGCGACTTTTGATTTTCAGAATATGCAGCGCGTGGAATACACGGGCAAGGAAGATGAAATAATTAAGAAAATTGAAGCCGGAAATACGAGCTTCCCACTAAAAAGTACATTATTGAGCGGACGTCAATCACTATTCGGACTCAAAACTCAATTACAATTTGGAAGATTATGGGTAACCACTGTTTTGTCTCAACAGAAATCAAAACAAAATAGTCTGACCATACAGGGCGGTGCAGAAACACAACAATTTACTATTAAAGCCGATGGTTACGAGGAAAACAAAAACTTCCTGCTTGCGCAATATTTCAAGGACAACTACAACAAAACAATGCAGAATTTTCCTGTATTGAATTCTTTGGTTACCCTCAATAAAATTGAAGTCTGGATAGCCAATAGAAATGGTGCCGTTACAGGTGTTCGAAGCATTGTAGCCTTTATGGATCTGGGTGAAAAAAATCCTTATAATACCTCCCTGATTCCTGGTAGTGTGCCACTCGGGCTGCCGGATAATAATTCGAATGATTTGTATTCACGTTTGCAACAGTATCCAAATGCCCGCCTTCAAAGTGGATACTCAAATGTACTTACACAGGATCTCCGACTTACTCAATCTTTAGATTTTGCCGCGGTAACAGCAAGGAAACTGGCTCCTACCGAATATTCTTTCAATGCACAGTTAGGATATATTTCTATCAATACGCAAGCCAATCCTGATGATGTAATCGGGGTGGCATTCCGCTATACTTATAATGGTAAAGTTTATCAGGTGGGTGAATTCTCGGAAGATTTGCCTCCGGATACAACCAATCAAAAAATTATCTTTCTTAAACTCTTAAAAGGAACAACCGCAAATCCCAAATTACCAATTTGGGATTTGATGATGAAGAATATTTACGCTTTAGGTGGTTTTGGATTATCCCGTGATAATTTCCGTCTCAATGTGCTTTATCAGGATCCGGGTGGAGGAGAAAAAAGATATTTGCCGGAAGGAGTATCCGCTGGTATTCCCTTACTTACTGTATTAAATCTTGATCGACTGAATCAACAAAATGATCCCGGTCCGGATGGTGTGTTCGATTTCGTGGAAGGTTTGACCATCAATACGCAGCAGGGAAAAATTATATTTCCTGTGCTCGAGCCATTTGGTTCCGACCTTTTACCGGCTGTTGGTACTGATCCGGTTTTACAAAGAAAGTATCCTTATCAGATATTATATGATTCAACTAAAACGGTAGCGCTCCAATCTCAACAGAATAACCGTTATGTGATGAAGGGTAGTTATAAGTCTGCTTCTTCAAGCGAAATTTCTTTGGGTGGTTTTAATATTCCACAGGGTTCTGTGCAGGTCACCGCAGGAGGTCAGCGTCTGACTGAGAATGTAGATTATCAGATTGACTATGGTTTGGGACGTCTGAAAATTTTGAATACAGGGATTCTTAATTCCGGTATTCCAATTAATGTGCAGTATGAAGATAATGCCACCTTTGGTTTTCTTCAGCAAAATTTTATGGGTTCAAGGTTTGACTATATCCTGAACGAAAAACTGACTATTGGTGGTACTTATATGCGCCTTACTGAAAGGCCGTTTACCCAGAAAACAAATCTGGGTGAAGATCCGATCAAAAATACAAACATTGGTCTGGATGCCAGTTATCAGTCTGAATTTCCGGGCTTGACACGCCTTTTGGATAAACTACCCATTTATTCAACCACAACAAGTTCTTTTATCACTGCATCCGGTGAAGTTGCGGGTCTGTTTCCTGGTCACTCAAAAGTGATTGATGGAGTAGATCCGGGTGGAACTGTCTATATTGATGATTTTGAAGGAACGCGCAGTTCCTATGATCTGAAATTCCCGATACAGGGTTGGAATATAGCTGCAACCCCGGTTGGTGCAAGAGGGAAAGACGGTTCATTGCTTTTCCCGGAAGCGACGGTTGATTCTTTGGCTAATGGGTATAACAGGGCAAAGCTGGCCTGGTATATGCTGGAGCCAACTTTGATAGATCCGCAAAGTGGTGGTGTTCCTGCCTATGTGAAAAATGACCCTGACCAGCATTATATCAGGATGGTGCAATTGCAGGATATCTTCCCCCAAACATCTTTTAATACACTTCAGAATGCATTATCCACCTTTGATATTTCGTATTATCCACGTGAACGCGGACCTTATAATTATGATGGAAAAAATGTAGAACCTGACGGAACGCTGTCCAATCCAAAGCAACGTTGGGGTGGTGTAACACGTTATATTGACAATACCGATTTCGAACAATCGAATGTTGAATTCATCGAAATGTGGGTTCTGGATCCTTTTATTGGATCGCGTTCCACATCCGGCGGCGGTTCATTGTACATCAACCTTGGTGAGGTTTCGGAGGATATTTTGAAAGATCACAACATGGCTTTCGAAAATGGTATTACTAATCCAAAAAACCTTACCCAGCTTACAGCGACGTCATGGGGGTATGTTCCTAGTTTTGGGATGCAAATTACCCGGGCATTTGATAACGAACCTTCTTCCAGAGCCTTACAGGATGTGGGTTTCGACCTTTTGTCCAATGATGAAGAAAAAGTAAAATTCCAACGCTTTCTTGATGATTTGCAACCAAGAGTTGGCGGGCCTGCTTCTCAGACTTATATTGATGCAAGTAATGATCCATCGAACGATGACTATCAGTTCTTCAGGGGAAATGGTTTGGATGATGCGCCTATATTGAGACGCTACAAGCGCTATAATAATATGCAGGGAAACTCTCCTATTACGGATGTGAGTTCTTCCTTTTCTTCTGCTTCTACCACTGTTCCTGAATCTGAAGATCTCAACAGAGATAATACCCTGAATGAGGGAGAAAATTATTACCAGTATCGTATAGACCTGAATCCATCCAGTATGCAGGTTGGATCTAATTTCATTACCAGCAAATATGAAAATCCGGGTGTGAATCTTCCAAACGGAAACAAAGAGCCGGAAACCTGGTATCAGTTTAAAATTCCAATCAACGAGTTCCAGAATAAAGTTGGGAACATCAACGATTTCCGTTCAATCCGTTTTATGCGGATGTATTTACATGGTTTTGAAGATAGCACTACTTTACGTTTTGCCCGCCTTCAGTTAGGTCGGAATACCTGGCGCAGATATTTATATTCTTTACTTACCCCAGGTGAAAATATTCCGATTGATAATTCGACAACTGCATTCAATTTATTATCAGTAAGTGTGGAAGAAAACAGCAAACGCACACCAATTCCTTATGTGATTCCTCCCGGTGTTACGCGCCAGCAGCAGGCTGTAAGTAACGGACAAACCATTCAGCAAAATGAACAATCAATTTCTTTACAGGTTTGTAATCTGAAAGATGGTGATGCAAGAGGTGTTTTCAAATCAGTTGGTGGTGTAGATCTTCGCCAGTTTGACAAATTACGTTTGTTTGCACATAGTGAAGCGCAAGTTGGACAGTCATCATTGCAAAATGGCGATATTGAAATGTTCCTGCGTATTGGTAGTGATTTTACGAATAACTATTATGAGTATAGAAAACCACTGAATGTCAGTGTTTCTACTGCAACTTCTCAGGAAGATATCTGGCCCAAAACCAATGAACTCGATTTGTTGTTGAGTGATTTAGTTTCTATCAAAGCGCGCAGAAATGATAAAAATGTTCCGGCCTACGTTCCTTATCAGGAAACTCTTCCCGATGGAACAACTATTGTTGTTGTGGGGCAACCAAATATCGGAGAAGCTAAAAATGTAATGTTGGGTGTTATCAACCCTAAAAAGGACAATGGCCGCCCAACAGATGATGGCCTTTCTAAATGTGCTGAAGTTTGGTTTGATGAATTACGGGTAAGCGGATTGAGTGATAAGGCTGCCTATGCTGCGGCGGGCAAGGTGAATGTGCAGATGGCGGATTTGGGTAGCGTTCGTTTGGGCGGCTTGATGAATACCGCAGGTTACGGAAGTATTGATCAGAAAATTAATCAACGTTCCCAAAACAGTACGTACACTTATGATGCATCTTCCAACCTGAATGTTGGTAAACTGATGCCCAAAAACTGGGGTGTTTCCTTACCCTTCTTTATAGGTTATTCTCAGAATGTAAGTAATCCCAAATACAATCCCTACGATCTTGATCAAAAGATGGAGGATATGCTGAATAATACAACCAATCCGACAAAACGTGATTCTTTGCGAAGAGCAGCCCAGGACTTTACTTCCATCAGCAGTTTTAATATTGCGAATGCGCGATTTATGGGTAATCCGAAAAATACCAAGCAACGTTTTTACAGCCTTAAAAATTTTGATTTCAGTTACTCTTATAATAAGCAATACAAACATAATGCAATGATTGAAAGTGATGATTACATCACTCAAATGTTTGGGTTAGGTTATACCACATCCTTTAAGCCAAAGTCATTTGAACCATTTAAAAAAATGATTAAATCAAAATCTAAATGGTTTGCCCTTATCAAAGATTTTAATTTCAACATTAAGCCGTCAAATTTCACCTTCAGAAATGACATGAACCGTGTTTTTAATGAGACTCAGGTGCGCGTAGTAGGCGATGGTAATTATAAAATTCAGCCGACTTATTTCAAGAACTTCATATGGACAAGGACCTATAATACACGTTGGGAGTTAACAAGATCACTATCGTTTGATTATAATGCCACCAACCGATCCAGGGTTGATGAACCTTATGGCCGGATTGATAATGGTCAAAAGAGCGATTCTTTCTGGCGTTCAGTAACCCGACTTGGCAGAAATACGCAGTTCACTCAGGCTTTTAATGTGAGTTATGCCTTGCCCTTAAGTAAATTGCCTATCACAGACTGGACCAGCATGAAAGTTACTTATGGATCCACGTATAATTGGACCAAAGCATCATTGTTGGCCGAAAACCAGGGAAATACGATTGCCAATACGCAGCAAAAACAAATCAACGGTGAATTAAATTTCTCTCAATTATATAATAAAAATAGATGGTTGAAAGCAGTAAATCAACCACCTAATATGAAAGGTAGAAAAAGTGGAGCAGCTATACTGAATAACAATTTTGAAAATCCAAATTCTAATGTTGGTACAATAAATGCAGGCGAAATTGGGGGATCTGTACGAAATGGTACAGCGAATTCTAATTTATTGGCTGGGGGTGCTAATGGACAAGGCACAGAATCTCAGAATCTGCCTGAAGACAAGGATAAACCAAAAAATAAAAAAACAAAAAAGAATGAAACACCCGCAAAAGTGATCGACCTTACAGGTTACACAGACCTTCAAATTGATTCTGTAAAGAAAGTGCAGAAAGCCGAAGAAATGGCCCGTCAAAAAGCTGAAGCAGATAAGCGCAAGAAAGAAAAGCTGGCTGCGAAGCTTGCCAGAAAAAATAGTGTTCCGGACGTTTCCGGTGCTGAAAGGCTTGCCGGCAAATTACTGACAATGGTAAAACGGACCACACTCAGTTATTCTGAGGGCGGCGGAACAATTCTTCCCGGCTTTATGGACTCCACACAATTATTGGGTGTGAGTAGTGCAGGATCTCCAGGTTATGCTTATGCTTTTGGTTATCAGCCAAATTTACCATGGCTCGAAAAAATGGGAGAGAGCGGAAAGTTGAGCCGCGATACTTTGTTTAATGCACAATTTAGCCAGACCTATAGCCAGAATATAAACTTTGCTGCACAGGTTGAGCCCATTTCTGATTTGAGGATTGACATTACCTTAAACAGAACATTTAATAAGACACACAGCGAATTGTATAAGGATACCATAATGGATCCCAATAACATAGAATTTGAGCATTTGACTCCTTATCAAACAGGAACATTTACACAGAGTTATAATGCATTGAATACAATGTTTAAACCATCAAGTGTTTCAACGGGCGCATTCCTTCAGTTTGTTAATAACAGAACAACTATTTCTGAAAGATTGGGAGCGAATAATCCTTATAATAATGGTGCGAGAGATCCGGTTGATGCAAAGTACACTAAAGGTTATACCGGGTACTCCCAGGAAGTTTTAATTCCTGCCTTTATTGCGGCTTATTCCGGTCAGGATGCGAGTAGTGTTGCTTTGCTTGATTATGGCGAAAAGGATAAATTGAACAATAATCCTTTCAAGTTTTATCTGCCTAAACCAAACTGGCGTATTACTTATAATGGATTGGGGAAATTACCATTGTTCAAGCAATTGTTCAATAATCTGGTGATTACCAGCACATATAATGGTACGCTTGCAATGAATGGTTTCAATTCGGCATTGACTTACAATGATTTACTTGGGGTTGGTTTCCCTTCCTTTATCGATTCCAACTCAGGAAACTATGTTCCATATTTTCAGGTTCCTAATATTACAATATCCGATCAGTTGAATCCGCTGTTTTCTATTGATGGAGCCTGGAAAAATAATATGACGACCCGTTTCGAAATCCGTCGTTCGAGGTTGGTAAGTCTAAGTCTGATTGATTATCAAGTGAGCGAAACCAAAAGTCTTGAGTATGTTTTTGGTTTGGGATATAAGGTTCGTGGCTTGAAACTTCCTTTTGCTATTGGAAAAACAAGGGTATTGGAAAATGATTTAAACATAAAAGTGGATGTCGGATTACGGGATGATAAAACAACCAATACTTTTCTCGCCAACAACCAGGATATTGTTAGCCGTGGACAGAGAGTATTGACCATCTCTCCAACTATTGATTACCTGGTTAGCCAAAGTCTTACTTTGAGATTTTTCTATAATCGCAGCCAGACAATTCCGTATGTTTCCAACTCATTCCCAATTACAACCAGCAATGGTGGCCTGACACTCAGGTTTATGTTTGCCCAATAATTGTGTTACATAAGGCATAAATAGTCTTTAAAATTGTGGAGAAATAAGCGCCCGGATTAGAAGAATTTTCTGCTGATGCACTTAACTTTGAGAGCAGAAAACTTTTAAAACAGAATTCAGGGTTCAGTATGAAATTCACTTATTATGGCCACGCCGCTTTTAGTCTCGAGATTGGTGGTAAGCACCTCGTTTTTGATCCTTTTATTTCGCCAAACGATTTAGCAAAAAGTATTGATATCAATACCATTAAAGCGGATTACATATTGGTTTCTCATGGGCATGGTGATCATATTGCCGATGTCGCTGCTATCGCAAAAAATACAGGAGCAACTGTAATCGGGGGAATAGAAGTAATTAATTGGTTGAGTGCTAAAGGAGTTGAAAATGCAATGGGAATTAATTTCGGTTCAATTGAGTTAGATTTCGGGCGCTTATCTTTTGTTCCTGCAGCGCATAGCAGCAGCTTACCGGATGGATCTTATGGCGGAAATCCCGGAGGCTTCGTCATTGCGTCCACAAATAGTAATTTTTATTATTCAGGCGACACATCATTGTCAGCTGAAATGCAAATGATTCCTTATTATGCCGACATTAATTTTGCAGTGTTGCCCATTGGTGGTTATTTTACTATGGATGCAAAAGATGCTGTTAAAGCCGCTGATTTGATTCAGTGTAAAACGGTAATAGGAGTACATTATGATACTTTCCCTCCTATAAAACTGGATAAAGACCATGCAAAATCGCTTTTTGCAATGGCAGATAAAGAGTTACTTTTGCCTGAAATCGGCGAAAGCATCGAATTTTAAATTTTATTACTTTTTTGCGTTAGCAAAATTACATTATACCATGGCAAAAATTATTGCGATTGCAAACCAAAAAGGCGGAGTAGGGAAGACTACCACAGCAATTAATCTTGCTGCAAGTCTTGCCGTTTTAGAATACAAAACACTGCTCATTGATGCAGATCCACAAGCGAACAGCACAACCGGTAATGGTTTTGACCTGAAAAATATTCAACTTAGCCTTTACGATTGCCTTGTGAACGACACCCCAATGGCGAATGTTATTCTGGAAACTGAAACACCAAACCTATTCCTTCTTCCTTCACATCTCGACCTTGTCGGTGCGGAGATAGAATTGATTAATCAGCCTAACAGGGAGCATATCCTGGGCAAATCAATAGAAGATATGGGAGGCAAATTTGATTTTATCATTATCGACTGTTCGCCTTCATTAGGATTGATAACGGTGAACGCACTGACTGCGGCACATTCTGTATTGATACCGGTGCAATGTGAATATTTCGCGCTTGAAGGTTTGGGTAAATTATTGAATACCATTAAAATTGTTCAGACCAGACTAAATACATCACTGGCAATAGAGGGTATTTTAATGACAATGTATGATGGCCGTTTGCGTCTGAGCAATCAGGTTGTGGAAGAAATCAAGAATCATTTTGACACCCTTGTTTTTAACACCATCATTCATAGAAATACAAAACTGGGAGAGGCCCCAAGCTTTGGAAAACCGGCACTGATGTATGATGCAGACAGCACAGGGGCTACCAATTATCTGAATCTTGCCAAAGAAATTCTGCAGAAAAATGACCTCACAAAAATTAAAAACGAAGACAAAATATTAGAACCGAACGAGGATGGCAGCAACTAACAATTCAAAAAAGCAAGCTTTGGGAAAAGGCATTCGTGCCTTGCTGAATAATATTGATGAAGAGATGAAAGCTCCCGTGCAACAATCTTCATCTGGTGCTTCGTCCAATAACAGTGGTGCCGCAGTAGGAACGATTGTTCGTATTCCGGTGGATTTAATTGTTGTTAACCCAAAGCAGCCGAGGAGAGATTTTGATGAAACGGCATTGAAAGAATTATCGGAAAGTATTGCATTGCATGATATTATTCAGCCGGTGACGGTTATTAAGCTTGCTCCGAATAAATACCAGTTAATATCGGGCGAACGCCGTTGGAGAGCCAGTAAAATGGCGGGATTAAAAGATATTCCTGCCTACGTACGCACCGCTGCTGATGATCAGGAAATGCTTGAACTGGCATTACTGGAAAATCTGCAAAGAGAAAATCTGAATGCAATCGAAATTGCGCTTAGCTATAAAATGCTAATGGATGAATGTGAACTAACCCAGGAGCAGGTAGCAGAGCGAATGAAAAAAGAGCGCAGCACGGTTGCTAACTATTTGCGTATGCTCAAATTGCCTCCCGATATTCAAAAGGCAGTTCGTGATGGTAATCTTTCTATGGGACACGCCCGGGCTATTATTGGTTTGGATCTGATAGATCAGCAATTATATGTGTTTCGTGAAGTGCAGCAAAAAGGCCTTTCTGTTCGCCAGGTAGAACAATTGGTGAAGGATATGCAGGCAGGACAAAGAGAAGGTGCAGCAAAAGTGAAACAATCGGAGCAAAAATTACCACCTGCCTACAAAAGAATTGAAGATAATATGGCTTCGCTTTTTGAAACAAAAGTGAAAATGGACCGCAAGAAAAACGGCAAAGGTACCGTCGTTATTGAGTTTTACAACGATAATGACCTCGAAAGAATAATGGAAAAAATGGGTGTTTAGGCATCCTGAAAAAATTTTAAAAAAAAAGTTCAGAAAAATTTGCAACTTTCAAAAACAGTTCTATCTTTGTAATAGAAAATATGGAAGCAGAATAAAATTTGCTTTTCTTCATAAAGAGGTTTTCATGGTGATAGGGTTTATAGGGGCTG
>DLGS01000441.1 GCA_002482815.1 Bacteroidetes bacterium UBA7688 | reverse complement strand
GTGCCTTCCTGTCCCGTATTAACGACCATTTCCTATGCAGGAGAGATTTGTAGTGGTTATCCGCTCACGGCATCCTACCTTATTTACAATTCAGTCTGCGTGTTTTGCAGAGCATCCAGCATCAATGTGGTATGGACGCCAAGTGCTATTGCGGGAGGACCTGCTACCTTAACATTTAACTGATAAAAGTAAGATGATGGCAAGGAAAATTTCAAACGAAAACATTTTCTATTCAATCATTGCATTGCTGGCAATATTATTCCTGCACACAGCTGTAAGTAAGTTTTTGAACTTTGGCGGGTTTGTAAAGGATATGAACAATCAGCCCTTTCCAAATGAATTCACACCATTTTTGGTCTGGGCGGTTCCATTGACAGAAATAGCAATTGTACTCAGTTTCTTTTTTGATAAAACAAGAATTGCGGGATTGTATGCTTCACTTGTTTTGATGAGTGTATTTACCATTTACACAGCACTAATACTGGCACACGTTTTTTCCTACGTGCCTTGCAGTTGTGGTGGTGTGGTAAAATATTTAAACTGGAAGCAGCATTTGGTCTTCAATTTGTTTTTTGTAACCATTACTTATTGGGCAATTCGTTTAAGCAAAAAGAATAAACAAGACTATATACAGTTTATCATACCTCGTTTCAGGTATTAAAAATATTCCCGGCCAGGATAAAAGGGGTAACCGAAAACCTTTAGAAAAGAGTAGGTATCAATTTAACCAGTTAATTTTTATTTTATGAAAAAAGTAGTTCTTTTTTTAGGAGCAGCAGCTATCATTGGTGTTGGTAGTGCATTTACAACAGTTATGTCAGGACCAGTAAATCCTGCATCTTATGTACTGATTGGTACAACTTGGGAGCCGGCTTCAAATTATCCAAATGGCACTTGCGAGCTGGAAGGAGATATCTGTTCCTATTCCAAAATAGGTGATGAGGAAGGTGACGAGGGAGAATTTCAAAATCCAGAAAACTTTCAAAGACTTCAGGATGGCCAATTTCAGGCAAACTAAAGTTTTAAAGGGGCAGCGAAATGCTGCCCCTTAATTATTTTATGTTTTTGAGTAACAATATAAAGTCGTTTTCAGTCGCTTTATCAACTGGCCGTGCAGGATTTGCGGATACCAGGTTTCCTTTTTTGTCAATGATAACAATTCTTGGATAGTATGAAATTTTAAAATACTGAATTAGCGGGTCATCACTTCCATTCCCATTAGTATATAAGTCTAAATTACCTTCACTTGTATACTCAAGCCCCTTTACGCTACTTTTCCATACTTCAATATCCTTATCAATACTGACACTGGCAAAAACAATAGAACTGTCCGTTTTAAGTGAATCAATTATCGTTTTCATATGTGGAGCTAATGTTTTACATCCGGCACATCCGGTGAACCAAAAATCCATTACAACCAATTTGCCCCGCAAATCGTCAAGTCGTATTTCCTTTCCATCAATATTTTTAAGCGTGAAATTATAGACCGGTGTCCCTTTTTTAATATTGCTAAAGACTTCAAGAATTGCATCATAACAATCTTCGTTTTTTACAAATTGCAATGCGTTAGAAATTTTATTTTCAACGCCGTTTATTTTCGAATAGTATTTTACAAATAACAAAGCAACTGCACGATCCCTCATTAGTCCCGTAAAGCTTGATTTTATCCATTCAACTCCATCAAACTCTGAACCGGAGGAACGGATCGCGACATAGTTAAGATATGCACTTGAATAGGCCTTTAGCTCTTCGATTATCAGACTTTCAAAAACAGAAACTGTAGACAAAAACTGTACTTTCAACTTTCCAATAATCAATTCTTTTAATTTGGGATTTTCATCTTCATAGGTTTCTGTTGAATATAAACCGAAACCCCTTCTAAAATCTGATAGCCCCCTTGCAGCCATTTCATTTTTTATAATGAGGAAGATGAAAGGACTAAGCCGGTCGTGGTATTTCTTTAAAATTTTGAGGCTATAATTAATTTTAAAAAGATCATAGGTTCCTAAGTTTCTTAGTCGCTCAGGTGCCGTAGAGTAATAGGTAGAATCCTGTATACCCTTATAAGTTGGAGCAATGTATCCTGTTGTTTTGAGCGAATCACGAAAAGATTTCAACATTTCCTTTTCGCTCCTTTTGATTTCATCAAGTGCAGCATATTTTATCGAGCCATTCCCGGAAAATACTGGAATTCCTTTTATATAATTTATGGTAACATCGTCATTTGGTTCAGCAATAAAATCAGAAAATGGAAATGCTTGTCCAATACGTGTTGAGGATGATAACATAGAAATATAATAAAACTTATCATTACTTGTTGCATTTACTATGTATTGATCGCCTAATGATTTTAATGGCTTTTTTGGCGCGATACCGGCTGCTGAACTGCTGGCGTAGTTAATATTATAAAACAATTGTATAGAATCTGTAATAACAGTTCCGTCAATTTTGATGGTTATCCGTGGATGGTTATCCACTTTTAGTTTTGTTTGAGTAGCAATGACAAATTTTGCCAGGCAGAACAATATTATTGTGAAATAAATTTTCATATTATCTTATATTTTGTTCAAGGCCGTAAAGGGAAATTTCCAGAGGAATAATTGGCAGCACATATCGAGGATCGTTCGGAGGCAGGGTATATACTTTCCCGTTTACGGTCCTGTTAAGCGTTTTCGCAAAACGAGGGTCTTTATTTAACCTTCTCAGGTCTTCCCATCTGATATTGCCGGTAAAAGGCAATTCTTTGTTCCTTTCCCTAAGAATAATATTTAGGGCATCAGTTTCATTTGAGGCAGAATATGGAACATAAGTTCCTGTCGTAAAACGCGTTGCCAAAAGACTGTTTAATGTGCTCATACTTTCAGGAATTTTTCCGGTTCTCGCCTGTGCTTCTGCTTTGATCAGATAGATCTGATTAGTTGCAATTCCTCCAAAATGGCCAGGACTTCCAACGTATCTTCCACGAAAACTTTTTGTCCCATTTGCATTTATCCGAAAAAAGAGTGAGCGCCGTAAATCATTTAAGCTGTACAAATTGTATAAGCTTTCTTCAACCAACTGGTTATTGATATTCTGGGAACCATATCCGACCATGCCGCTATGCAGTATGATTTCAGGATTACCCACCTGATAAGTGGGAAATGGATAAGCAGGTGTCGGGCTGACAGAATTAAAATTTAGTAGCGCACTAACCTGTATTAAAGTTTTATCTGCATAAACAAGAGCATTCTGGTAATCGCCCATATTAAGATATACTTTTGAAAGTAGAGCGTTCACAGCAGGCTTCCCAGGTCGGGTTTTATATAATGGAGTAATGGGTAGCATTTCATATGCGCTTTGCAGGTCGTTTAAAATCTGCTCATAGGTTTGCTGAATGGTAGTCCGCACAGACCTAACATTAATATCTGATTCAAGGCGAATAGGTATACCCAAATCTGATGCAGCAGAATTCCTGTCATAAGGCTTTGCATAAATTTGAGCTAACTCATAAAATGCCATAGATCGGTAAAACAAGGCAGAACCTTTTATATTTTCCCATTCAGATTTGTTTGCTGCGGTTTGTTCAATCTTGGACAACCCATCTAAAGCCACATTACAATATTCTACCACCTGATAGGGATACACCCAATCTGTTGTAGTTGATAGTTGAGTAGAACCCTCATAAATGTCAGATGCCCAAATGTATGCAGCCTTATCAGAAACCCCTGTCAGGGTCTGGTAAACAGCATCGGTAACGTAGCCATTGTCAGATCCGGTCATCCCAATCGAGGGGTGACCTTCAGTAATAACATCTGTATTGTCCATTAGCGCCTGAAAATCTTTAAGTGTAACAGGTACAACATCTGCTTTATTAGATTTTTTATCCAGCCATTCTTCTTGTTTCTTACAAGATAAAAAGCAAATGATGGCAAAGAAAATTAGTATTTGATTTTTCATGATTGTAAATTAAAATGATGATCTAAGGCCAAATCCGATTGTTCTTGGTGCTGGTGTACTTCCAATCGTGAAGCCAGGATTATCCGGGTCGATTCCTTTTTTATTTGACCGCCAGATAATACCTATGTTATTTATATAGGAATACAACTCAAGTTTTTTAAACAACGTTTTTTTGAGGAGCGTATTTTTAATGTCATAGCTGAAGCTTAAATCCTGAAGCCGGATATGGTCCCCCTTTTCAATTAGGATTTCTGCTCCCCTGTAAAAGGAATTCCTGTTAGCATTTGTGGCGTAAGTTAAAGATGGTACATAGCTGTTTACTTCATCACCAGTCTTTTGCCATCTGAATAAATAATCAGCATTTGGTGTGGTCAAAGCCTGGGAATATGTAAGGAAAGTACTTCTTCTCCTGAAGAAATAATCGAACTTATAAGTAATATTAAAAGATACCCCAAAACCTTTAAAAGTTAACGTATTTCTGATTGAACCAAACTTTGTAGGCCGTGAAGATCCGTGGTAAACCAAATCCTGCAATGGCGTACTGCTGAGTATTGCTGTATAATCCTTACTCACATTCCCGGCAAGATAACCTAACGGATCTCCGTTTAAAGGATCAAGGCCTGCCCATCTGTAACTATATATGCCAAATAATGAATTGCCTTCAACAGGAAGTATCCCCTGAGAGGCAGGTTCTGCATTGTTTTGAAAATCTGCTAAATAGCTTGATATAAATTTGGTGTCAAAGTGTTCGATCCGATCCTTCATAAAACTGGCAAGAAGCGTCGTGTTCCATTTAACTGGACCAGAAAGATTGTTGCTGTTAATCGTCAGGTCTATTCCTTTTGTCCTCATACTAGCAGCATTACCTTTGAAAGTCCGGAATCCTGTAGACGGTGCAAGAAGGGCGTCTTGAATCAGGTCTGTGCCATACTTTTCGAAAAGTTCAATCGTCCCGTTCAGGATATTTCGTTTTACAGTGAAGTCAACACCAAGATTTATATTTCGGACTTTCTCCCACCGAAGCTCTGCGTTAGGTGCGCTTGTTATTGTTGCCAATTGATTTCCATTCAACTGGCTGGTGCTGTAAGCTGCAGTGAGATAGGCCGATCCGTTATATACATTTCCATTAAAACCGTAAGAACCTCTTAATTTCAAATAAGGAATAAGGCTGAATTTGTAAAATTTCTCTTTGCTTATTTCCCAGGATAATCCGGTTGACCACAGTGGCGTGATCTTATCATTTGTTTTAACGCCAAATATATTCGAGCCATCCTTACGACCACTTAATGAAAATGTATACTTATCATCAAGCGTGTAAGCTCCGTTTGCATAGTATGAAATATAGCGGTTAACGGTTCCTGATACATTTCCTGAAACTGTAGGAAGAAGATTAGACCCAAGGCCTGTAGGATTTACCGGGTAGCTTGTGTTATAATTCAGGTTGGTAACGGAAGTCCCGTATTCATCATCATATCCCAGAATATTTTTCAGAAAACCGTCCGTAGAAATCTCTCTGATTTCCGCCCCTGCAAGTGCGTTCAGCGAGTGCCTTGATTTAATTATTTGGTTATAATTTAATTGTCCACGCAAGTTGTGTGATCTTAATTCAGACTGGTCAAAATCAACAATCCCTCCCTTCGGAAACGGATAAGTAAATACGCCGGTCGCACTTCTTTGCGAAAATTTGTTGATCAGGTTTCTTGCATAGTAAGTATCAACACTCTGATAGTTTCTGCCGTTTAGTTTTTGATTTTCAAACTGATATTGTATAGAAGCATTTAGAAAATTAAATACGTTATAACGAGCTGACGCTTTTAGTACAATATTGTTTGTATTTGTCTTTCCATCTACCAAATTTTTTTCATTTAAAGGATTGTATTTCCAATCCATAAAACCTAAAGCCTGCGTACTCTGAATGTAACTTTCCCTGTAACCAAATGGAACGGTCAATCCATTTCCATTTTCATCTGCAAGTTTGATGTATGGATATGTCGGGTTGTAAAAGAAACCCCTGCTTTCAATCGCCTTGCTGTAAATAATTGAGGTAGAAAGTTCAAGATTTTTTATTGGCCTGTAAATATTATTTGCACTAAGGTTTATCCTAGAGTATCCGTTATTGTTGATCTCATAATTACGGTCATAATTTGAAGCAAATGCATAGGCGACCTTATCAGAACCCCCATTTAAATTTACCGAATATTGTTGCCTTACTGAATTAGAAAAGAGGTATTTCAACTGTTCATTCCTTACATCTATACCTCTGAGAGCATTCAGTTGGCTTTCTGCGTCGGGAATTGACAGCGTTCCGGCACGTCGCTTCGCAAATATTTCAACTGCTGGCGAGATCAATGGAAATGTTGTTGTGTTGTTCAAGTTTGAATTATAGAATCCCTGATCGAAAAGATAATTCTCTAAATCAATAAAATCAGGTGCATCAAGAAAGCTTTTTGAGTAGAATATGTCTGGCTTTTTACCAACGGTTACATTGGCATTCAAATCGACCTTAAGAGACTGATTGAACTTTCCTTTTTTTGAAGTGATAACAATTACTCCATTCCCCGATCTTGCACCCCATATTGAGGCAGCTGCAGCATCTTTCAAAATTGTTATGCTTTCAATATCGTTTGGATTTAGCGTACTTACATCCCCCTCGTAAGGGAAATTATCAAGAATAATCAATGGGTCTGCACTGACTTTTGCATCAATCGTACTTCTTCCCCTGATGCTTATCCCTGTGGTTTCATTTCTTGGCCTGGCTCCTAAATTTGTATTAGCTTTATTGAAAATAAGTCCGCTCGAAATGCCATCAAGCCTGTCCAGTGCGCTAGTGCCAATTCTGCGGTTAAATAATTCATTGTCGATTTGCACAAATGATCCTGTTGCTCGCTCTTTGGGTATTTGCTGATAACCGGTGTTAACAATGGTTACGCCATCCAATTGTGATGTGGATTCCCTAAGAACAATAGAGGGATTGAAATTCCCCCTTATTGAAAGCTCCATTGTTTCCATACCTAAATACGAAATTACCAGTACCGCATTTTCATCAGCAACCTCTATAATAAACTCACCCTCATTATTACTGACGACATAATTATTCGTGCCCTTAACTTTAATAGTCACTCCTGGCAAGGGTTGTTTTTTTCCATCTGATATTTTGCCTTTAATGGGTATTGATTTTAAGGTTGATGTTTCAGGCTTGATTTTGGATTTCTGCTTCACTACGATTGTATTCTCAACTATCTGGTATTCCAGCGGCTGGTCTTTGAAGCATTGGTCAAGTGCGTCTTTGAGATTTCCATTAGTGATTTTCAGGTTGATTTTTGTTGTGCTCTTAAGCAATACTTTATCATACCAGAAAATATAGCCGCTTTGTTTTTCAATCGCACTGAATACTTTCTCAATCGGTGCGTTCTCGAATTTAAGGTTGATGGTCTGCGCCTTTACGCTTGCCGTAACCTTGAACATTGCTAAAGCAATAAAGAAAAGTATAAGGTTGATGCGCATGATGATCTGCTTTAGTTTGCAAAGGCTGTTGTCTATAAGCCAATCCTGTAAAGGGTTAAGGCTTTTTTGCTGATCCCGCTTTTTAATAAAGGCATAGGGATAGCACAAGTAAAATTTCATACTTTTGTTGTGTTTAGGTTTTAATCATTATGTCTGTCGAAGGATGTTTCCGCTTTGCGGTGGTTAACCCCAAACATTGCCGGAGGTGTAACTAGCACCTTCGGCTTTTTTATTTTGGGGCATCATTAATTAACCTAACTATTATTAATTATGCTTTACTTCATTGGCAATGGATTTAATGGTTCATTATTTGGTTTATTTAAGGTTTTACAATCAGCTTTTTATTGCTGCCATTTGTTTCAATCTCGAAATGGATATTGTTGAGCTCCAGTATTTTCAAGAGGCTCGAAAGATTGGAAGTTCTTGAAACACCTCCATTGAAACTTCTTTGTGTTATCTCTCCCTGATATTCCACTTCAAGGTTGTACCATCTGGAAACCTGCCTCATAATCGTTTTTATGTCGGCATCCTTAAACCGGATCTTACCATTCTTCCAGGCTAACGCTGTTTGCATATCTGCATCCTGAACGTTTATATCGCCATCTTTGCCAAGTACGGTCTGCTCACCTGGTTTTATGATTTTTGCCTGATTGTTGGAATATACTTTTACGGAACCTTCTTCAAGCGTCGTTGTCGTTTTCTTTTCATCAGCATAGCTGTTGATGTTAAAGTGAGTACCAAGCACTTCAACGGTCTGACCATTTGCAACTACGCGAAATGGCATTGCTTTATTATGGACAACCTCAAAGTAGGCTTCGCCGATCAACTCGATCCTCCGCTCTTTAAACGCACTAAAAGAAAGAGGATACTTTATAGATGATGCGGCATTGAGCCATACTTTTGAACCATCGGGTAATACTACCTTGTACTCACCTCCTTTGGGCGTTTCAATGCTGTTGTAAGCGGTGCCTGATTTTGCTGAAGCATTGTAAACAATTGTCCCTTCATCTGTTTTAGAAATTTTAGCTCCTGCCTGTTCAACAAGCGCTCCATTTTTTGCATCCGTCAGACTTATTTTCCTGCCATCAGAAAGGGTAAGTATAGCTTTATTGGAACCAGGTTGGATATCAGCAATAGCTAGTTTATTATCTGTTGTGCTATCTTGATTTCTATGGTAAATAAATATCAGGGAAGCAATTAGCATAACAGAAGCAGCGGCAATGACAACGCGCCATTTTGTAGTGCCAATAGACGTTACTTTTGGCTTTTGCGTTCTTATCTCACTTAATAAGAACTCTTTTGATTCAAGAATACGCCTTCTTTCTTCAATGCTTTTTGTTGTAGTTGCAAAAGAATTATTGGAAAGAAATTGATCAATTAGCAAATTGATCTCATTTTTATTTTGATCTTCCTGAAAACAGTTTAGTAGTTCTTCAACCTCTTCTTTAGAGGCAGAACCATCAGCATATTTTTTGAATAAAATTTCTAAGTTTGTTTTGTTTTCCACCGGGCATTTTATTGTAATACAATTTTCGAATACACTTACTCTGCTCAATCCCAAAAAATAATTGTATGAGCTTAAGACCCCTTATTACAAGACAAACAATCAGGATCGATGCGCACCAGAGAGGCAACGGGCAATATCGATGAATGGGACAATCGTTCTACGGATATCCATTTGGATAAAAGGACAAATACAAAGCTTGAGGGAAAGCAGGTGGAGGCTGTTCTGCGAATTCCCCTCAATAGCGAAAGACCCGTTAGTTGTGAGGTCAAAAAAGTATCGAACGCTTCAACTGGAAAAAGAATTATTAAGGAAGTTAAGTCTGCATTTAGTGATGACAGAGTAAGAAGAGACTTTATCACCGATTTATTGAATAGCCTGGACAACTATCCTTCAAAATTCACTTCAAAGGAAAAGGCACAATCCGTCTTGCAAAACTCGCTGATCATTTTGGGTTAACAGGACCAATGCTTCAGCAGGTTATTATTGACGGAGGTCAGAGGATCGACGGGATTAAGTTGCGCTATATTGGTGAAAAAGGGAAAACGTACTTTATCTCAGGTAATAAAAATGAAATCATTATCGGGGAAGAAACCATTGCCGAAAGAAATAAAGCTACTTCAGCAAAAAAATGGTAATGACTGCTGTTAAACCATCTGACAGAGTGTATTGCGCCTTGATAAACTTGGTAGCTTTTACGATATGGTCACTGATAGTGGATGTGGAGACATTTAATTCCCGGCTAACGTCATTATAACTTTTGCCTTCTATTTTACAAAGAGTATAAATTAATCTTCTTTGCTGCGGAAGTTTGTTAATTGCCTCATCAAGTATTGCCTTGCTTTGTTTATAAGCAAGATTATCTTCTACCTCCGTATGCAACTCGCTGCTGATACTGATTAAATAATTGGCTACCTGAATGCCAATTTTTTCTCTTTTGAAATAATTATAAACTATGTTACGGGAGATCTGAAAAAGATAGGATTGAAAAGACAGATCCGGATTTATTGAATTCCTGCTTTCCCATATCTTAAGGAAAACATCCTGTAAAAATTCCTGGGCAATATCTGGGTCCTTTACCAACTTCAATAAATTGCCATAGATACGCTGACTATATAAATCGTAAATCTTCGCAAAAGCCATTTCATCCCCTGCAACGAGCTGTTGCAAAAGTATTTTTTGAGCTTCCGGATTCATCAAATTCATTCCAATTTTGTATTAAGAATATAAATTTAATTATAATTTAATACATTAAGAAGAAATGGATAGTAAATGATCAGGAGATAATTTAATTAAGAGGATTTTAAATGGTAAAAGCTCAGACTAATAATCTTAATAGGTCAGCGTAATATCAATGCGCCCGGCAGCAGCAAATCCTGTAGCCTGAGAAAATTGTATTACAACAGAGCTTT
>DLGS01000369.1 GCA_002482815.1 Bacteroidetes bacterium UBA7688 | reverse complement strand
GTATTAAATAGGATCAGGAGTTAGGGGTCAGGGGTCAGTCAGGGGACGGGGATCAGGAGTCAGGGGTCAGGGAACAGGGCTCAGTTGTCAGGGATTAGTGTAAAGCTGTCAGGGGTCAGGGAACAGTTGTCAGTAGCTAGTGGGCAGGCTATAAAAAAAAAACAGTATTCAGTGCAGTATACGGATACTATAATATATCCGACACTGACTCCTGAATACTGATTACTGAATACTGTCTCCTGAATCCTGAATCCTGTATACTGAATCCTGAATCCTAACCCCTGACTCCTTTTTCCCTAAGCCTTATACTGATCGCGCAGGGCTTTGATATGATCATGTCCTTCGCGCTGAACACCTTGCTGGCGGGCTACAAGGGCAGAAAGATCAGGTGACAAATCTCCGGATTCAAGCGCCATCTGATAAGCACGTTTTGCAGCATCTTCGCCACCTTCGCAGCTGGACAAAACAGCAGCAGCATCATCGCCACCAAAAGTTGCTTTCACGTCCATCCAGGCGCGATAAATTTTTCCTCCTGTAGTAGTACCTTCATCAGCAGTACCACCCAGCTTGCTGATTTCAGCTATCAGCTCCTGATTATTACCACGACTTTCTTGTTGCAGGGATAAGAACAAAGGTGCAAGAAGACCTTTATCATCCTTCAGATTTTCAAGGGCTTTGCGGTATCCTTCCACACGGTCGTTGTTGATACGAACCAGGTCATTCAATACTTCAATTTGATTTTCGTTAGTCATAAGATATTTCTATTTAGTTGTCAAACAATGGAACAAAAATATTCTCAGCACCAAACGCCTGCGCTATAATTTATGTTAATGTAGCTATGTCAAACAGGGTATATGCAAATCATGTAAACACCAAATTGTCTGGTGTAAAATTCGAAGGAGAATAGTCCGAAAAATTGAAAAGGCGGAGAGTTGCCAGCTACTCAGCAAGCAGAAATTTCGTGTCGCAGCATCCAATTATTTTTTATGCTTTAATTCTATCCACACAGGCGCATGGTCGCTGCTTTTTTCCCACCCTCTCACGCCAGTATCTACTCCGGCATTGATCAGTTTTCCTTTGATTTTGGGGCTCAATAAAAAATGGTCTATTCTTAAACCGGCATTGCGCTGATAGGCATTGCGGAAATAATCCCAAAAAGTATAAATGACATCTTCCGGATACAATTTTCTGATGGCATCTGTCCATCCCTGGTTCAGCAGGTTTTGGTAAGCCACTCTCACCTCTGTTCTGAACAAGGCATCATTCAGCCAGCGTTCCGGTTTATACACATCCAGTTCTGTTGGCATCACATTAAAGTCACCGGCCAGAATAACCGGCAATCCTGTATCCATCAGTTCCTGCGCATGTTTTGCCAGTCGCTCAAACCAGCGGAGTTTATAGTCAAATTTCGGTCCCGGGTAAGGATTGCCATTCGGCATATAAAGACAACAAATAATGATCCCGTCCACTGCAGCTTCAATATACCTGCTTTGCACATCCTTCTCTTCTCCGGGTAGACCTTTTCCTATCAATTGAAGATTTTTATTGCGTGCCAGAATAGCTACGCCATTCCAGCTTTTCTGACCGTTCCATATGGCATGATACCCTGCATCCTTTAGAGCCTGTTCCGGAAATTTCTCATCAGGCGCTTTCAATTCCTGCAGACAAACGATATCCGGTAATGCTTCCTCCAGCCAGCGCAACAAAACAGGAAGGCGGCCATTAATACCATTTACATTATAGGTGGCTATTTTCATTGTCTGAACTTTTGGTTTTTAACTATCATTGCGCACCAAAATACCAAAGATATACAGTACATCATCGATGTGAAAAGATAACAAATCCTTTTCACCATCAGAACCATCTGCATGTTGTCCTGCTAATATTTCTGTGGGATCAGATGACAAAATAAGAGACTGCCCGTCCATTGATAACTGAAACAATTCTCGGCTTGCTTTAAATCCGGGCAGATGATTAATATATTCCACACTCAGCAAAATCTCTTCCTCGGCAGCATAACCGGCAATTGCAAGAGCATCATCAATTATTTCGCCCAGGTTATTCATTACGCCATAGCATGAAAGGTCTAAGCTTTCTGCAAATTCCTGTATCATTTCCATTGTAGGTATAGGTCTGTATTTAGAGTTTGTAAGCATCTGTTGTAGTGCAAAATATCTCCTTCTTCCTGAATTGTCCTTACATAGTCGCAGTTAGACTTTATACTATAAGAAGAATTAAAAGTAGCACTCCTATTACATTAACACCGCACCCGTCATCCCGACAGAGGAGGCCTGCCTGCCGGCAGGCAGGGATCTATACATGCCGCGGGCGCATTTTAGATATTTTGTTGGTGGAAATTGAGAAAAACAATTGCCAGACACTAACAACGGCTGAAAATGCAATGTTAGCAGCCGTATTTCGTCTATTTACAAACATTCCTTCTGTTGATATCAACAATCTCGTCAATGTCATAGTGTTGAAATAGTGAAAGTAGTTTGTCTGTGCCGTGTTCTAACTTATATTCCAACTCTTCTTTAAAGATTGGAATAGCAGAGTATAAGCATATCTCCTTTTCGTCTGTCTCAATATAGATAAAGTCGTCAGAGAGTGTGATTGACTCCAGTAGTATGATGCTATCAAAATTATGATTGACTTTATGGGTATCGTCCAATGGAATTGTATGTCCATAACCCAACCAAGTATCGTTTAAGTGTGGGTATTTTGAAAGTTGTTTCAAAGCTCTAATTGGCCAATAATTGTTTTCGTCAGCAAAGTCATCATAGTCAAGTTTCCAATGTGTTGGCAATAAAATTGTAATTTCTGCAAACTTCAAGTGGTCCAGGTCTTCTGGCACTTTCATCGGTAACGCACTTAGTCCGCAAGTCAATAACAAATTATAGTTTCTGTCTTCGACTGGCTTAACAATAAAAATATCTGAATGAATAATTTCAGATTCTTTTTCATGTAGTACCAAAATTTCTTCTGAATCAAAGAAATTGTCAAGGTGTTGATCAATTATTTTTACTGAGTCCGGCACGTTATTTTGATCTGTCATAATATGGCTGCTAACTTGTTTATACCGGCCATAAACTTGCACAAATATGTCCGAAAGATTGGCTTTGTGCATAAAATGGCTTCTTAGTTGTTAGCCAAATGTAGTGATATCTCCTAAAACAAAAACGCCCCAAACGGGGCGTTTAGTTCATCATGTCTGGAGTAAAAAAACCTCCGTAGGCTCCAAACATTGGTATTTTATAAAATCTATTGCTGATAGTATAAGAAAACCCGGGGCGTGCAACCCCATCTTTGCTTCAACAAACAATATCGTTTGAGCAACTGTTTTTAAACTTTAGCAATTATGAGTGGAGTACTGATTGAACTGGTGTGTGCCGTAGTACTGATTATTGCCGCGGTCAATGTTGTGAGTTACCTGAGTGTGCGCAGAAAGCAAGTGCTGATAAAAAAAGGACGGTTTTCAAAATCTTACTAGAAAAATAAGATGATATCTTTTCAGATAGTCCTTGACCATCTATTTCAGTACCATATTTCCTGAGTTTTGCCTTAGCAAGCCTCTTTTCTCTTCTTGTGGCCGGTAATTTATTAAACCGGCAAAGCCATTATTAATCAAGTACCTTTAAGTACAGGCTGAAAACTTTTTCAGTCTTAGCCCTTCATTTATAATGAACGTTAACAGTTCTCATCCTGTAGCAATTACCAAATCTTCAAAGGGCGACACCTTCTTTATTGTAGCTATAGGAGCGTCAGCCGGAGGGCTGGAGGCTATTACTGCGCTCTTAAAACATTTGCCGCCCGACACGGGCATGTCTTTCATTTACATCCAGCATCTCAGCCCCGACCACAAAAGCATTTTGTCTGCTTTGCTGTCGAAAGTTACAAAGATGCAGGTACAGGAAGTGACCAACAAAATCCTGATGGAACCGGACAATGTCTACGTCATTCCACCCGACAAAGAAATGACAGTAACGAATGGTCATATCAGACTCACCCCCCGGCGCAGAAACAGGGTTTTCAATCTACCAATTGATTCATTTTTTTCCACCCTTGCAGACAAGCATAAGGAAGCGGCAATCGGCATTATCCTCTCTGGGAATGCCAGTGATGGAACAGCAGGAATAGCAGCTATCAAACACGGTGGCGGTATCACATTTGCACAGGATAATACGGCTAAAAACAAAAGCATGCCGGATTCTGCTATTGCCACCGGCGTAGTAGATTTCGTTCTGTCGCCCAAAGAGATTGCTGCGGAACTGGTCCGTATCAGCCAATCAGATTTATTACAGAAAAACACACTGACCCTGGGCAAGGAAGACGAAATTGATAATGCAGACCCTGATTTGCTGGATATGCTGAAACTGATACATAAGGAGACAGGCGTGGACTTCAGTCATTATAAGATGAACACCATTAAAAGGCGGATAATGCGGAAAATGTTGCAATACAAAATTCCAACATTAAAAGGCTATACCCAATTGATGACTGAAAAAAATGAGGAGATTGATATTTTATACAAAGACCTGTTGATACACGTCACCGATTTTTTCAGGGACAATACCACCCATCAATATTTTAAAACTACCCTGTTCCCCAAATTACTTTTAAACAAACAAGAAGGTGAAACATTAAGGCTTTGGATTCCTGCCTGCTCCACCGGCGAAGAAGCTTATTCTATCGCTATGATTTTACAGGAAGTAAAAGCCGAACTTAAAATCGATACGGCAGTGCAAATTTTTGCCACAGACCTTAGCCTGCAGGCTATATCGAAAGCCCGTGTGGGTCAATACTCCGAAGCACAGCTCGAAGCGGTTTCGCCGGAAAGACTGGCCGCCTTTTATACAAAAAAAGGAACTAATTTCAGGATTGCCAAGATAGTAAGGGATATGTGTGTATTTTCCCAGCACAACCTGTTGATAGACCCTCCGTTTTCAAAAGTCGATTTCATCAGCTGCTGCAACCTGCTCATCTATTTCGATGCGGTTGCACAAAAGAAAGTAATCTCCACCTTCTACTATTCGCTGCAGGAAGGAGGATATCTGACGCTTGGAAAATCTGAAACCATCGGTTCGTCCACACACCTTTTCGAAGCCATCAATAAAAATTTTAAAATTTACCAGCGAAGGAATAATTCCGGCATACGGCAATTGCCCGAATTGCTGCCGAGGATACACAAACCTGCTGCAAAAACAGGATTGAAAGAACCCGACAAAAAAAAGATGCTTACCGGGTTGAATAATGTTTCTGCCACCAGGCTGAGCAATGCTATAGATAATGTTATGCTCAGGAATTATGTCCCCGCCTGTGTAATCATAAACTATCATCTCGACATTCTGGAGTTTCGCGGTAATACTGACATTTATCTCAGCCATTCATCCGGCAAGGCAAGCCTTAATATATTGAAAATAGCCAGGCCTGAGATAGCGCTTGTCTTACGCAGTTCCATACAAAAAGCCATTATAAAAAAAGAAGAAATCAAAAATCAGGGGATAGAAGTTGAGGTAGGTGGCAAGTCCAGGATTGTCAGTATCCATGTCATTCCCACAGATATAGAAGAAACAGAACCCTTGCTGCTGATTGTTTTTAACGAACAAATAAAAGCTGATGCAGGCACTTTAAAAAAAGGGAATACGAGCCGCAATCCGATAAAAGACCAGCGGATAAAAAAACTGGAAGATGAACTGGCAGAGGCTCATACAGAGATGACCACCTTTGCACAGAATCAGGAATTGTTTAATGAAGAATTGCAGAGTGTACACGAAGAAGTGGTATCCAGCAATGAAGAATTGCAGAGTGTAAATGAAGAACTGGAAACATCCAAAGAAGAAATTGAATCGGCCAATGAAGAACTGATAACAACCAACCAGGAATTGCAAACCAGAAATCAACTACTGGTAGAAGCATACGACTATGCCGAAGCGATAACAGAAACGATTCATGAGCCCATGATTATCCTGGATAAAGATCTTTTTGTAAAATCAGCCAATAAAGCTTTCTATATAAAATTTAATGTCAGGGAAGAAGAAACTGTAGGTATTCTTTTTTATGATCTCGGACATAAGCAATGGAATATACCCCGCCTGCGCGAGTTGCTGGAAGGAATTATTCCACAAAACGATAGTTTTCAGGATTATGAAGTGAAGCATATCTTTCCGGGAATCGGGAAAAAAGTAATGCTGCTGAATGCAAGCCGCATTGTACAAAAAAACCATAATGAACGCCTGATATTACTGGCCTTCGATGATATTACGGAGCGATCGCAACTTAACATCAAAGAGAAGGATATGCTGAAAAAAGTAAGCCTTGCGCGGAAAGTGCTGAACACCAAACTGGAGAAAGCCGTAAAAGAAAGAACCAAGCAGCTGGAGCAGGCCAATGAAAGCCTGGGAGACAAAAACAGTGAACTGGAAAAAATGAATAGAGAGCTGGAGGCATTTGCCTACATCTCAAGTCACGACCTGCAGGAGCCCTTACGAAAAATCCAGACTTTCTCGCTGCGCATTCTTGAGAAAGAAGAGAAAAATCTTTCAGAGCAGGGTAAGGTACATTTTAAAAGAATGAGAGCAGCTGCTGCTCAAATGCGCCTGCTGATTGACAATCTGCTTACTTATTCCCGCACCACCACTACGGAGAAAAACTTTGAGCTGTTTGACCTGAAATTTATTATTACAGATGTGCTTACAGAACTTGCAGAATTAATTGAAGAAAAAAACGCTGAAATAACGGTAGGTGCACTGTGTGAATTCCCAATTATACCGTTCCAAATCAACCAGCTCATCCATAATCTGCTGACCAATTCCATTAAATTTTCCAGACATTCCATACCACCCAGAATCAAAATAACTGCGGCTATTATCAAGGGAAGTAAAGTTAAAAATCCAAACCTTTTAGCGACAAAAAAATATTGCCATTTACAGGTGCAGGATAATGGTATTGGTTTTGAAAGTGAATTTAGTGCCAGAATCTTTGAGGTTTTTCAAAAGCTGCACACCAAGGACCAATATGCCGGAACCGGTATCGGGCTGGCTATCGTCAAAAAAATTGTAGACAATCATAATGGTATCATTACAGCTACGTCAGAACTCAATATGGGTGCGACCTTTGATATCTATCTTCCGGTACATAAAATATCCTAAAGCGTATTGCGCAAATCCGATATGGTCAAAAAGTTTTCACCAGCAATAATTCAACTGCAGGATGGGATGGCACCTTTAATTCTAAGCCATGCGAAACCGGTACTTATTTTTATCAAATAAAAGTGACCACCGGTCAGCGGGAAGAGTTTTATAAAGGAGATGTGATACTGATCAGATAAATTTTTATTGGTTTTGGGAATCTATTTTTTTACAATTTTTCCTGTTTCAGCTGTTCCATCCGTATACCTGATTTCATAAAAATACAACCCTTCAGCAAGTTGACTTGTTTCTACTGTTGAGGTAGTTGAAAAGTTTTTCTTCAGACAAAGTCTTCCCAAAACATCGAACAGGGAAAAAGTTCTTTCAACAAAATCAGACGAGCTTACTGTAATTAAATCCGAACATGGATTGGGATAAATTTTTACACCCTGATTGCCAAATTGCTCAGCAATTGCATTTTTTTCACACAGGAATAAAGAGAAGAGAGAACCACCGCTTAAGGTGCCCATATATAAGGTATCCAGGACTGTCAAAAATGATACAGGACCCGTAATGGTTGTTCCACTCCAGCCAGACACTGCGCAGGAAGGGCATCCCGCAATATCTCCGGATGGCAATAAAACAGCCAGATCATCACATCCATTTGCGATGCCAGGGGATGGGATGGAGTAATGACTTCCGTTCACAAACAGTTTGACTACTTCATCGACACTGCTTGAATTTGAAATGCCGCTAAAATTGAGCGTCACAAAATTTACCGGTGGAGAAAAAGTAAACGTATAACTGCCCGTTCCGTGGGAAGAAGGTTTTTTAAATCCGATTAAATAGGGTGATGTGCTTGAACAATAAATCAAATTATCCGCAAATCCACTGGAAGTTACAGTAACATTTACACCATTCACCATGGCAGACCCGGACAAATGCGTTACCTGATTTTTGCACTGGGCACGCGAATCAAATGAATTGCAATTTAAAAAAAGCAAAAAAACAAGGATTGTAATTTTTCTCATCAGGTTTTCATTTTGGCAATGAAAATATACGGAAATATCATTTAATAATTTTTGATTCCAAGCAATATTTGATATAAGGTTGTCGTCGGATAATATACGCCTATAGTTGAGGCGAATGTCTCAAGGTTTCTGAATTAGAAGAGGAATTTACTGCTTGTTCTCCTCCTGGCAAAAGCATACATCTATGGCTATTTTTTGAGGTTTTGCTAAAATTTAATGCAAACTGGTTACAACCTACAACAATTTTCAATTGCTTGTTAGAGAAAAACATGAATTATAAAATAATATAAGAGGGAGACTACACATTCAATCTCCTTCCATCTTTCCCTTCAATTTCCGCATACCAGTAGCAATTTTATTATCAGGGACCTTAGCATACATTTGAGTAGTAGCGAGCTTTGTATGACAAAGCATTCTACTTACAGTTTCAATAGGTACTCCATTTGCCAGATTCCAGCCAATTCCTGAAGCAGTTTCAAATTTTCATTCATTTTTTGATTTGAGAGTATTATAAGCGAATGTTGATAAATGATCTAAATCTTACAATAGACTTGATTTTTCAAGGCATATTTAATAAAACCAACAACATTCAATTTATGACTTTTATAGCAATAATTAGTTATAACAAAACCATCTGAAGGGTTTTTAGAACATATACAATAGGATTGCAAGCCTTAACTTTATTCAAAAATTGAACTTGCTTTCTTATTTACGAAATACATTAATAATATTAGCAATTCTATTCTCCTGTAAGGAAACAGCAGCACAAAGATGGGCTTTCGAAAATATGCGAGTCGAGCAAGGGCTGCCCGCTTCGGAAACTTATAACATGTTTCAGGATTCACGTGGTTACTTATTTGTTGCCACAGAATACGGGTTGGTAAAGTATAACGGTAACAGATTCGTACCTGTATGCACAAATATTCCTATTCGGGAACGAATCGCATATGCATTTCATAAAAACAAAGCAGGCATATGCTATTTTGTAAATTCACAGTTCCACATTTACTACATTCGAAATGATAGTGCTATCCGACTTAAGAAAGGTGGCGTCGAAATCCCCACAATCCCGCATTCTTATCCAATCAAACAAATATTTGAAGATGACTCCGATAATATTTATGTCAGTTCGCTTTATAACAACTTCATTTTTGATATTGCATCGAAGCAGTGGGCAACTTTTAAATTAACGCAACAAGATTCGGAAACTATAGTTGTAGAAAAACTCAAAGATGACTACGCAGCTAAATTTAATATTGTAAAAAGCGACAAAATAATTGTCAGGAATGGCCCTTATAAAGGCTCTTATCTATTGAATAATTCAGATGCCATTATTAGCCCTGTTACAGTTACCGAAGCGGGTGACGCACTTTATTTTATAGCGGGCACAAAAACAATTCGTATTGACAGACAGAAACAGATAAGCACTTATCATACAAAAGATAATATCATTTCGCTTAAAGTATCAGCAAACAAACATGTTTGGATTGGGACCTTACATTCCGGGCTGTTGGAATTAGACAACGAATTTAAATTATTAGGGAGCTATCTTGAAAATTACAGTATCGCTGATGTTTTGTTCGATAATCAAGATGGCGTTTGGGTTACAACACTCGAACAGGGTATCTTTCATTGCCCTAATAAACACGAATACCATTATGATAATATACATGAACTATCAGGAGAAATAAGTGTCTTAAAAAATTTCGGTAACCATCTCTTTATTGGCACTTCAAATAGCAGGCTGCTCCATATGACCAACAAATTCAATAAGATAATAAACTTTGAGAAGGGGAAAATTCAGGATATTATTGAATGGCAAGGTCGACATCTTGTTTCAAATACCTATTCAGTATTTTCTCTAAGTGGTACCCATAAGATATCTGAAGTAATTCCCTCGCTAACCAGTTATTTTATGTTGTCCCAGTCGGATAGATTCCTTTGTGCTACCCCCTCTGTATTAACTTTTTTTTCAAAAAATTACAATGAGATACGTACAATCCCAATTGAAGCAAAGGTAAAATCTTTACTCGCTGTCGGGGAAGATTCCATTCTTGTTGGAACCACAAAAGGTATTTTACTTTTAAATGCCAGCACTTTTATTAAGCCCAAAGTATTTGAATCACTACAAAACACTTCGATATCTGATTTAGAGTATGAGAAAGGTAATATCTGGATTGGCACTAAAGGTGATGGCCTTTTTTTGCTTTCCCAAAATAAACATTTCGCTCACCTTCCTGCACCGTCCGAAATTATTACTAACATTACCTTTTATAAAGATAGTTTCCTATTACTATCAACAAATACAGGCCTTTATATAAAATCCAAAACAAATTCTGCTACAAATTGGACAACATTATATACCGGTGAAGTATTAAACGCCACCCCTTTCCGCGATAAAATATTTGTTGGCACAAAGCACGGTTTAATTGCAATAGACACTTCACATCTATTTGTCCAGCAAGCTTACCCAGTATATCTGAGTTCAGTAACTGCTGGTAAACGAAATGTCAGTATCGACTCATTAATATTTAATCATCAGGAAAAAGACCTTTATTTTAACTTTGATTTGTTGTCATATGGTCGACAAAATTCAAAACTTTCTTATCGTCTTGTAGGGGCCATATCATCTAAAGGGCAAATATCCGGCAGGCAATTATTTCTTCAGAATCTTGAGCCTGGGAACTATAATTTGCTCTTGTATGTGGGGGATTTAGACGGCAAGTTGGCATTAATCGTTCCTTTTCAAATCAAACCTGCATTCTGGCAAACAATGTGGTTCATATTTTTATTGATAACCTTCTGCATTATCATAATTCTTGCAAGTGCATACAGTTTTTATAAATACACTAAACGCACAGCTTACAAAAAGGCCGCTATACGAAGAACACTTTCTGAATACAAGTTAACCGCACTTAAAGCACAAATAAATCCTCATTTTATATCCAACTCACTGACGTCTATACAGCAGTTAGTACTTTCAAATGAATTAGACAATGCCAGCCGCTATCTAGCTCAGTTCAGCCAGTTGATTAGGCAGGTGTTACAATATTCAGATAAATCCCTGGTATTGCTTTCCGAAGAACTCAAAATTATAGACTTAAATATTTCGCTCGAGCAGTTGAGGTTTAATAATAAGTTTAGTTACATAGTGGAAATTGATCCTGATGTTTCACACTCAGCAGTGTATATCCCACCATTGATTTCACAGCCATTTATAGAGAATGCAATATGGCACGGACTATTACCTTTAAGAGGGGTAAGAATGCCATTACTTCGTATCAAAATTGTCAGAGACGGCGACAATCTCATATTGTCTATAATTGATAATGGTGTTGGCAGAAAAGCAAACAGCAACCAGAAAAGCGTTTCTAACAGTGCCTTTGCATCAAGAGGCATAGAGCTCACACAAAGCAGGATTGAGAATCTCAATCAAATTTATACAACAGGAAAAGCTACAATAATATTTATCGACCTGCAGGAAAATGAGGAGCCTTCAGGTACCCGTGTCGACATTGTTTTACCTTACCTTACCCATACAAATTATGACAACAATTATAAGAAGCATAATAGTTGATGACGAAGCTGCGGTCCATAGCGTGCTCATTAATCTTTTGGGTAGGCATTGTCCAAACGTAAACATTTGCGGAAGTGCCTACAGTGCAGAAGAAGGTGCAGCGCTTGTAAAGGAACAATCACCTCAACTCGTTTTCCTGGATATAAAAATGCCTGCATTAAGTGGATTTGAAATGCTTGATTTAATTGACAATGTAGGATTTGATGTAATTTTTATTTCTGGCTTTAATGATTATGCCATTAAGGCTTTTGAAATCAATGCTGTAGACTATGTACTGAAACCGATCGATTACACTCGGTTGGTAGCAGCGGTAGAAAGAGCCCATGATAGAATTCAGCATAGAAAAAATCTGGAAAACAGCCATATTATACATTTTATTCGCTCCCTCGAGGAACAATCAAAAGTAATCCAAAAACTCTCCATTCATCGACAAGACAAAGTTCATTTCGTTGACCTGGATGATGTTGCATGTATTAAATCTGTAAAAGGCTGCTGTGAGATAGTAATGGTTTCTGGGAAAATTTATATTTCTTCCAAACCTCTTGGCGAATATGAAGGAATGCTTTCGTCGCTGGATCATTTTTTACGTGTCAACAGAAATATATTGATCAATATGAATCATATCATACATTATACAAAAGGCAGTAATTGCTTCATCACTTTACGCGGTACAGAAGAGGATATCGAAGTGTCCAGAAGGCGTAAAACAGAAATCTTGACAGCTATAAACAGCCTTAATAAACAGTAACTTTTGCCTTCTCTACGCAGGTTATTTCATTAATGTGCTAAAAACATATTGAGCGGTTGTGCCATCATAAATATGCTACGCAATTTTGCTGTATGAAAACATTAAAAATTATAAATCTTACCTTATGCAAGCATTGGAATCTTTGCTTGGCATTGCTAACCATCGGATATATCGCCCAATCTTGTGGTAAAACAAGGTCCAGCTACATCGTTCGTGGAGAATTTAATTATATCAACAAGACAGATAAAAATCTTCAGATCTTATTTTACGGACCGAATTCCGATGTAGGTGTTGCAGAGAAACATAACATTGAGCCAAATGACACCCTTAAATTAGCAACTCAGGGCGAAACTGATTTCCTGACAGCTGATCCGGAAGGTTATCTTCCGGCAGTTTCTGGCGATACAACAATTCTGATTGTATATGATACACTGTGTTACAGTGAATACTTCCATAAGGGTAGCAAACTACAAAATATCCGTAGCTATAATTATGTTAAGATAGCTGACCGAGAATATAAGTTTTATTATACTCTCGACACAGCAATAACGAATTTAGCAACAAAATGCCCATAGTATTCTCTTCCAATTTTATGGTAAATATACTTGCTTTACAACCCTAAGCATGTTTAATTCCTGCCCCCTTTGGGATGATTATAAGAAATTAGGAGCATTGCATACCTGAAAATTATCACTAAAATCCCACTCCTCATGTCTATCTATAAACCCTTAGTATTTGCGTTTTGTGTATCTCTTGCGCTGCCCACATTTGGCCAAAGCACCAATAAAATGTGGGCATTTGGTTGGGGAGCTGGGCTTGACTTCAATACAACTCCGCCAAGCCCTTTTCTTTCCGCTGTAGCTTCCTTGGAAGGTGTAGCTTCAGTGAGTGATGCTTCCGGTAAATTGTTAATGTACACGTATGGTGATACAGTGTACAACAGTCTGCACAAACCAATGCCAAATGGCGGTGGCATTTTGGGTACAGCTACTATGGGTTCATGTACACAAGGTTCACTTATTATACCTAAAGATAATCGCAACAAACAATTTTATGTGTTTTCATTAGAAGGGTTAAGTGATGGTCTTTATACAGGTAGATTATACTATAGTGTAGTAGACATGACTTTAAACGCCGGATTGGGCGATGTAGTAACTTCATCAAAGCATGTCTTAATAGATACATTACTTGGTGAGAAACTTACTGCAGTTGCCGGCCCCTGTGGTGTGGTATGGGTACTTGTTATCCCTTTTTCATGTAAGGAGTTTCACACATTTAAAGTTACATCTGCAGGCGTAAACCCTACACCCATTATTTCTCCACTTCCAACGCCACTTTTCCCCGGCGATTATGATGCCTGGGTTTTAAAAGCAAATCATAAAGGCACAAAACTGGTGGCCGCAAACTATAAAAAATACAACTTCGATGTATTTGATTTCAATTCTGCGACAGGTCTTGTTTCCGGTCCTCTGTTTACAATTCCTAATTCAACGATGTATTCGAGTTATGGTGCATGTTTTTCGCCTGATGATTCAAAGCTATATGTTACTATGGACAGTATTTATCAGTATAATATGACATTAGCTTCTTCAGCAGCAATTATAGCATCCAGAATAAGTCTCAGCCATAGTATTGTAACAGGAAGCATTCCAAGTTCAAAGGTAGCCGGTGATATGCAGTTGGGACCTGATGGAAAAATATACCTGGCCAGTCAACACCTACAATTTCTATCTACCATTGAATTTCCAAATCTTGCCGGATTGAGCTGTAAATTTATGCCTGCAAGCACACCCTTACATCCGGCTTCCAAGTCTATACTGGGGCTACCAAATGTTGTAATTAATCTTGCCCAAAGTGTCAGCCGAAGGTTGGACACCACAGTTTGTCAGAGTTTTACAGCTGTGAGTTCTTCCGTTAACGGTCCATATCTTTGGAGTACTGGCGATACTTCAAGGGCAATCAAGATCAAAGACCCTGGATTGTATTGGGTCTCATCAAGTGCTGCCTGTGGTACTCAAGACACCATTAAAGTGACATGGCTGAAGATTGGAAAAACTATAGATACAGCAATATGCCAAAGTTTTACGGCTAAAAGCTCTTCTGCTACCGGACCATACCTGTGGAATACCGGCGATACAACAAGATCATTAGTTATCAAAACGCCCGGTTCATATTGGGTCTCGACTAATGTGGTTTGCGGCAATAAAGATACATTCAATGTGTCCTGGCTCAAAATCGGGAAAACGATTGATACTGCGATATGCCGTAGTTTCATTGCCAAAAGTTCCTCTAATGCAGGACCCTACCTGTGGAATACAGGCGATACTTCAAACACATTGATCATTGCAAATGCTGGCTTGTATTGGGTGACATCTACTTATGCATGTGGAAGCAGGGATACCTTTAATGTGTCGTGGGTGGATAACACCTTTGATATATCAGATATATCCGTGTGTGAAGGGAAACCTGTTAATATACCTGTTAGCATAAAAGATTTGAGTAAGGCATTTGTAAAATGGAGTACGGGTGACACACTTTCTAAAATTAACATTACTGATACCGGGCGATATTGGGTAGAAATAAATCAGTATCAATGTGTCTCATTCGATTCATTTGAGGTAACCTCCCGTTTGTGTGGATGTGAATTGCGGATACCCAATGCCTTCACTCCTAACGGTGATGGAAATAATGATTTATTCAGGCCATTATTTGCACGCGGGGATTGTGCTCAGGCAAGTTATTATTTGCAAATCTATAACCGCTATGGACAAAGGATATTTCAGGGGCGTAATACTGATAAAGGCTGGGACGGTCAAATTAATGGCATACCTGCAGAACTAGGAGTTTATTATTACTATGTCCAGATCGTTGATATGGAAGGGAAAAGTTCAATGAAAGGGGATGTTAGCTTGCTTAGGTAATTACCATCTCATTTTAATTAACTATTACTATTTAATTTTTAAATTCAAAAGAGGTCTAGTTATAAAATTATAAACCTGTTTCAATATGACAAAGCGTAGAGTATTCATTGCATTACTTGCTTACAAACAATTAATTTTTTAACCATCAAATTTTACACTATGAAAAAAAAGTTATTAGTATTTGCCCTTTTTGCAGGGATTAATTTCTCTGCGAACGCTCAAATTCCCGAAAAAAAATCGCGTGCCGTGGTATTTAAATTCACCGAATCCTGGTGTGCTCCCTGCGGCACATTTGGATGGAATCTTGGTAACATGGTAGTTGATAGTATTGCGGACAATGGTTATTATGTGAATGTCATGGGTTCCTCCGGGGACTCACTAAACGCCAACTGTTGGTCGCCCCTTCAAAATAATTTTCCTCTGACGGGATATCCAAGTTTTGTTGTAAATGACAATAAAATATCGGAATTTTTTGTATACATAAAGGATAAGTATGAAAAATTTGCTGTAACAGTACCATTAGCAAGTCCTGCGGGGTATACTGTTATATCTGGTAGTAGCATATCTGTAAAGACAAAAACAAAATTTTGGTCAGATACTAGTGGTGAATATTACCTCGCAGCTTTTTTAATTGAAGATAAAGTTAAAGCAAAGCAAAATGGACAGACTGGTATTGTAGAACATCATTACATTATGCGCGGTACTATGATGGCTGACCTCTCTCCTTGGGGACACAAATTAGCATCTGGTGCTATTCCTGCAAATACCGAATATACCAACAACTTTTCTATGGCACTTAACAGCAAATGGGTGAAAAGCAACATTTCAGTCTTATTGGTGGTTTATAAAAAAATAGGAGATAAATACCAACTTGTCAATTCAATGAAAGCCAAAAATTCTACAATTAATATCAATGAGTTCACTGTGCAAGATAATATCAATGTGTATCCAAATCCGGCCAGAGACAATTTTTATATTCAAATAATGCTGGAACAAGCAAGCGAAATAATGATTAAGGTTTACGATGTACTTGGTCGTGAAGTTTATAATATCCCGACTACAAAATATAAACAAGGTGAAAATAAAGTCTATGTTCCAACTACAAACCTACCAGATGGAAGTTACAATATTTTAGTAGTTGGGAATAATAGTAAAACTTACAAAAAAGTTCTGGTTATGAAGAAGTAAATATTTAAAAACCTAACAGACTCATTATGATGCGCAATTTCTTGTAGCCTTCAGGTTAATTTGAAAGTTGAATTTCTCTAATCGTTGTAGTGAAATCGCAAATTTTTGGAGTCTCGCCATAATTTAGAGAATGGGAATAATTTATTATAGAATAATGAGCCTGATAAAATATCGGGCTCATTATGTTTAGATTTTTAATAATGATCAAGTGCCTAATTAATGGGCTTATATTTATAAAAAATCCAAATTTAACGCTCAATTTCCTTCCATATTGCCCTTCAAATTTTTCATATCACTCGCTATTTTATTGTCCAGTACTTTAGCATACACCTGAGTAGTAGCAAGCCTGGTATGGCCTAACATTCTGCTTACAGTTTCTATTGGCACACCATTGGCCAAAGTAATAGTTGTTGCAAACGTATGCCTGGCTAAATGTGTTGTTAGATTTTTACTGATTCCTGCTAATTCCTGAAGCAACTTTAAATTCTCATTCATCTTTTGATTGGACAATACTGGCAACAATGGTTTTACTAAATCCTCCTCATCTTGTCCAAAACTCAATGAGGGCCTACGGGTTAAGTCCAATTAATATTGAGTAAATGTATTTTAGCTATCCCAGTTGCATTACTAAAATCTCACGTTCTCACCAACAACTTAATAACACAAGAGAAATTTTCAATGTATTTTAACGATGATTTCAGACCAAAAATAAAAGCGAGAGGAACATCTTGGAACTCTTGCTTAGAATAAATTGGCATTTGAAATCTATTGTTTAACAAACTTGAAGACCCCATTTCCTTCTGTATTAGAAACACGAATTAAATAGTTTCCTGAAGGCAAACCGGATACATTAATTTCGTTACGGCCTTTATTAACCTGGATACGTTTATCGATCAACTGTCCACTAAGGTTCAATAGTTCTGCAAACGCCTGGTCATTTGAGTTGTAGTCTATATTCAATTTAGTAGTTGCAATAGTCGGGTAAATATTTAACTGTTGAGTGATATCAATTTCGCCGATTGATGCAGCTATGCTTTTTGGTATAAATCGATAAACCGTTCCACTTACCGGAGGTGATGATAATGTTGGTATAATATCTGAAATATCTGTTGTGCTATCTAAAGTTGGCACTGAAGCAATTCCTGTCAAGTGGTATAATTTATCACAATCAATAGTTCCTAATTTAAAATTCTTGAAATAACCGATGAGAGGTGCTGGTGCTGCACCATCAAAATATTCTGAAGCGTGCGAAATTTTTGATGTGCCATATCTAAACTCAACTATATTGCTGGTTTCATATAACCAAACCTGAAAATTTACTGAATCGCTGTTTGTGTGATAGTTATCAAGTTCTTGAAAAAAACCCGCATTAAAATATTCTAATTTGAATATCCTGTTCGGTGCAGAGCCGGACACTACATAACGAACAGGAGATGATGGTGTTGAAGTTAGTATTCCACGATCAATTAAGTCGGCCCCGTAGACCAAAAAAGAATTTACAATTCCAATCGTATCTGAAGCTGCTGTAAGACCGAACGCTAATGAAAATGAAAAGTGATTTGTTGTTTTACCACCAATGTTCGCAGTAAAACCCAACGGAACCTTAATACTTTCGTTATCCCATACAAAACCAGATGTCAGATTTGTTGAAGTAGTTAATGGACTATAAGTTTTGCCATTTTCAACCTTGAAGATATAAGTGTCTACTGATTGTGCCAAAACAGTATGAGATAGAAGTATGGTTAAGGTTAACGATAATATTTTTTTCATAAGTTTATTTTATTGAAAGTTAGTTTAAAAAAGATAAGCGAAGGATTTCTTCGCTTATCTTTTATTTAGTCGCATCTAAATATTGATCTTCGGTAAAATAATAAATATGGTGATTATACGTGTTAGTTTTTATAACCTTCGATGTAAATTCATAATTTATGAAGTTTTGCAAGTTCTTAGAAGAGTTGTATTCATAGTAATTCTTTACACTTTGCGTCACAACTTTTGTAGAATAATGTGTTATTGTGAATTTACCATCAAAAATTACAATCGATGAATCGCTTAGATATGAGGAGCTAAAGAATGGTTTTAATATTCTGCCTCTAGCCGCCATGTTAGCAATTTCGAATTCGCCCATCGGACCAATTTTAACCGTGTCCTTTTTAATACCATATATATATGTAGCTACACTAATATCATGACCTGTATTGTTTTTCCATACAGCAGTAAGATTTGATTGCTGATTATCTTTATTACACCCCAGAATGGAAATATAGCTAACTAAGAAAATGGCTAAGTAGTTTTTCATATTAATAAATTGAAATTAACAGGTCAATATCTGCATCTGAAATCCCGAATGGCTTTGATAGTTTTAATCTGGATTTTAATGTACCCAATGTAAAACGCCACCTGTACTGTTGATACATCATCCCTTACATTTTTTTTAATGCTTCGGTTCTGTCTTCCTCTACTCTGCTAAATTTAATCTGGTGTTCAAGCTGACTTATTTTTGATTGATGGTCAAGATTAATCTTAAATGCTTTCAAATGCCATTTAAACATAGTTGCAGTAGCACTTTTTAGAAAATAATATAATCCAGCAGTAATAATAGCTGATATTGAACTACACTTCCTGATTTATAGAAGGTATATTTTTGTTTGTAAGATTTAAAAGTACTTTAATTAGTTGGCAGCTATCAATAAATCCTAATTAATTGATAGGGTACGGATGTTATCTGTGGGGTACAGCAGGGGTGCAGAATTACCCAATAAGTTACAAACATAATGAGTGTATATGACAGATTAGTTTACTGAGGTATTGCTGTGTGTTGCTGTATTGCAGAGGATTCACAGATAGCTTGTAATAAAAAAAAACCCAACTTTCGTTGAGGTTTTTCTTTAAATGGTCGGGAAGACAGGATTCGAACCT
>DLGS01000165.1 GCA_002482815.1 Bacteroidetes bacterium UBA7688 | reverse complement strand
CGGTATTATTGTCGCATTGGCTGTGCTGGCTATTGGTACTACTAAATATATTGGATTAGGCATTCCTGTCATTGTGCAGTCTTTCGAAGTGCAGTTACCTCCGTATGAATTTGCTCTTAAAATGGCTTTTACGATTGTCACACTTGCGGCAGGCTTTAAGGGAGGCGAGGTTACACCCTTGTTCTTTATCGGTGCAGCACTGGGCAGTGCCCTGTCTTTAGTCATTCCACTGCCGGTAGGGCTATTGGCGGGTATGGGTTTTGTTGCCGTGTTTGCCGGGGCTATTAATACGCCGTTGGCCTGTATGCTCATGGGAATTGAGCTGTTTGGCGCAGACTGCGGTATTTATGTGGCTATTGCCTGCGTGGTGTCTTACCTGTTTTCAGGACATAACAGCATTTACGGCAGACAGAAAATAGGCGAGCCCAAGCACAGCCGTTTTAGCAATTATTCGGATAAGACCATTTCCAGCCTAAAATAAAAATTCAAAGCGATATGCAACAGTACCAATTATTAAGGATCTATTTCAAATACGGTCAGAAGTCCAACAAATTGTCCTTCTGGCAAAAGCTGTGGAATAATAATTTAAGCAGTCAATTGCTCAAAGCTGCTAAAGAACAAAAAATACATCAGGCAAATATTTTTAATGCCAGTGCAGGTTATCTGGGGAAGGGGAATATAGTATATAATGTATCTGAATTGCCGCCATCCAAAAATACGGTATGCCTTGAACTAATTGATGAAGAGCTAAAATTACAAACCTTTCTGAAAACTAATGAAGCGGAGCTTCAAGAGGCTATAAACATTTTGCTGCATCCCATAGAGCAAGTCATATCATAATAAAGATTTAACCCCATTTAATCTAACAAGAAAGCTGAAATCTACCTTTCAGTCTTCCAACTTTTTCTTTTGCCTGAGAAGTTTAAAATTACATATCCTAAAATACCTGCAATTAATGAGGTAATCAGAACAGATAATTTTGCCTTAACAATGAAAATGTGATTATCAAATGATAGTATCGATATAAAAATAGACATCGTAAAGCCTATTCCTGCCAGCAATCCCAATCCCACCATATGTAACATTTTGCTGTTTTCAGGTAATTGGCCGATACCCAATTTAGAACAGATAAAAGAAGTTGTCACAATGCCGATTGGTTTACCGAAAATCAGTCCCAAAGAAATCCCTAATCCTAAAGGAGAAGTCAATCCTTCAATCATTTCCCTCTGAATAGTGATATTGGTATTGGCAAATGCAAAAATGGGAATAATAAGAAAATTGACAGGTTTTACAAGAGCGTGTTCCAGTCTTTCTAAAGGTGATTCTGCTTCAGTATCATTTGTAGGCAAAGTCATCGCTACCAATACTCCAGCAATAGTGGCGTGAATACCGGAATGATGTACAAAGTACCATATAAACACACCAGGAATTAGGTACGGGTAAGGATTTTTCACATTAAAGCGATTCATAACTATCAGGATTATCATTCCTATTCCAGCCAGTCCAACGTAAGCAAATTCAATTCCTTCTGAATAAAATATCGCAATGACTAAAATAGCAATGAGGTCGTCTACGATTGCCAATGCGGCCAGGAATATTTTCAAACTGCTTGGCACCCGTTTATCCAATAGAGAAATAACAGCCAATGCAAAAGCGATATCGGTGGCCATTGGAATACCCCATCCGCCACCAGTCTCACTTCCCGAATTAAAACCTAAATATATTAAAGCGGGTACAACAGCTCCACCAATAGCTGCAATGATCGGCAGAACAGCTTTTTTTGGCGAGGAAAGTTCACCTTCGACTATTTCTCTTTTTATTTCCAATCCCACCAAGAGGAAAAAGATGGCCATCAATCCATCGTTGACCCACATACTGATAGAGTAATTGAGATGAATGGTTTTATTTTCAAAACCAAGTTTTGTGTCCAATAAATTTTGTAATGGAACTGCTAGTGATGTATTTGCAATTATCAATGAAATTATAACGCATAAAAAAAGGAGAAAACCTCCAAAATTGCTCGATTGTACAAAGTCTTTGAAAATTCTAAAATTGATTTTATCCTGCATATTAAGATGAAAAAATTAAATATCGCAATATACCAATAATAACTAACCTAGCCTAATAAATTGAGTGTTATAAGTCCGTCAAATTAACTGGTTTTTTTTGGATAAATCTATGTATTTGAAAGAATATTTCTTTAAATTCAGCATATAGAATCCTTGGATATTAGCAAATAAGCCAATACCCTTTTAATTAAAAAAAATAGTTTTAATACTTTTTTATACTGTTATTGCTACTGATGGACCAAGACAGTAATCAAAACATGGATCGTAATAGGCATTATTTTTCCATAGTATGTATGTTAATTCCAGTAATTTCCTTTGAATGGCTACAATTGCCTTCATTTTAATGCCGTGCTTTGAAACTATTCTTAGGAAAATATTTCTGAACCGTTCATCCGTCCTTATTGCAGCCAATGCAGGAAAGTGCATTACTTTCCTTAAATTCCTGTTACCGCGTTTGGATATTCGGGGTTTGGATTTCACAGAAGTTCCCGATGTCTTCTCCCTGAGATCTAATCCAGCATAACTGACCAACTGTCTTTTATTCTTTATTAACTCAAATCCATTAGTTTCGGCAATAATTGTTACAGCGGTTAGGCTTCCGATTCCAGGAATAGAAGATACTATCTTCATCTTTTCCACTAGTGCTTTGTCAGTTTTAATAAGTACTGCGATTTCTTCTCTTATCTCTTTTTCCTGCAAATCAATAAAAGCTATTCTTCTTTTAGTTCGTTTGACTGAGCTTTCACTTGAAGTTGCAGAAGTACGTTCTGCATGCAATTGATTTTTTAACATTGTACGCTCATGTACCAGCTGCTCTCGTTCCCGACAAAGCTGTTTCAAATCATTGAATATTTTTAAAGGAGGTTGCCAAACTTCCAACTGCCTTTCTAAACCAAATCTCGAAATGGCTTGTGAAGCGCTTTTGTCAGTTATGGTTTTTATGTCAAGTGTTCTGACATAATTACTAATCTTATTTGGCAGAACAATACTTACTTGTTTTTTAATACTGCAAAGATAATAGGCCAAGGATTCGTGGTAAACTCCTGTAGCTTCCATTATGTACCGTACATCCGTTGTAGTAGATGTCTGTTTATTTACCCACGATACAAGACTTGAAAAACCTTTTTTATGGTTAGGAAATACTTTATAGTCATAAATTTCAATGCTCATCTGTTCATCCATTCTACCAAGTGATACAACTAATTCATTTTGAGCAACATCAATCCCTACTGTCTGCTTTAATGATACCTTCATCTTATCTGGTTTAGGTAAGTGATAACCTTTCTTCATCTTTTCTCCTGACTGGATATACTGGCTATAAGACTCATACAAATGAGCAAATTCCTTACATTCTGTTCAGATTCTAAAAGGTAAAAGAAGAGGAGGCAGTCTCTTTTCTTGAATATAC
>DLGS01000248.1:22324-24355 GCA_002482815.1 Bacteroidetes bacterium UBA7688 | reverse complement strand
CACCACGCCCCATGCATGCATGCTATCCCTGTAGTTCAAAACATCTGCTCAAGATGGATTTGTAGCTTTCGTGCCTCCAGACTCTCAGGCGTGAAAATCTAGGCAGCACAGGAAAACATGTCGCCTGAGCCACGTCGACGGCCTGTTGCACCCCACGAGATTCATATTTGCAATTTCACAATCTCTAGCGCCCTTTAATGGGGCGTAGGCAGCAAAACGGCCTAACACGCCTGTTGAAACCCGATAATAGAGACGCGAACCCTGCGGCCCAGCTATCCCACCTCCCTCCGGAAGATTGAGAACTTCCTTTCTTTTTCTTTCTTTTCTTTCTTTTCTTCCTGGTATATTCTATCAATCCGACTATGTAGTAGTGCGATTACGGTATAAGATTAGGCTGGCAGGTAATCCGCCCGTACCTCCGTCACTGCCACGCGATAAGAAAGCCTAAGCGGCCACTACCAATACTAAATTGCTAGATGCTGTGGATTTCACCGCGACAACGCTGCATGCGTGGCACACGGGCGTACAGCATCTGTACAGCAGTTCTGTGACCTTGGAGCTTGGAGTGCGGTGTTATCGCACGCACATTCACGCCGGAGGCACGCATTCATGACTGGAACTTGCTTCTGCTGCGTTGTAACATGATGATCCTCAGAGCGCCTGCGTTTGACACTGGCCCCACCTCCCTCTGTCCATGGGCCGCTGTCCCGCCAAACCCTGGTGGGCGAACGATGCCAAATCAACGCGATATATGTTCAATCTTAGCTGTTGATACAGTGTTAAGCCACGAGAAGCGTGCTACCTCATGCAGTTGCGAAATGCCCCCCTCAATCTTCTCAAGCATAAAAGCTAGCCGCTGCTTCCAGTTTTAAGCCAGATCCGCTTGCTTCAGCAGATTTATATTGATGACAACAGTATGCTGCTTCAACTCACTCAAGTTGTGAGGCAGTTGCAGGCAGCACCCAAGTGCAAGCAGCTGCAATTGTTGTGGGTGGGTTGCTGCTAACACGCACCAGCCCAAGTGCAGCATGCTGTTCCCAGTAGGCGCTGATTGACGTGTCAATACTCCTCTGGGCTATAGGCGTACGGACGGCACGGGGCAGACCATGGCTGCTTTCTGCACACCACCCCAACTGAGCAGCAGGTGGCAGCAGTAGGGTGAGCAGCAGCAGCAGCACCAGCACCAACACCAGCGGCAATGACACTGCCTGAGAACGACCTTCAACTCATCGCCGTCCTACTGTTGTAGAAGTGAGCAGTCGCAGCAGGAGCACTGGCAGCAACAGCTAGACAAGCAGGAGCAGCAACAACAACAGCAGGCATGCATTATCGCCAGGCAGCAGCACACAGCGCTTCACAGCATGGGGCTTTGTCATCAAGGGCCAGTGTTGCAGCAGTTTGGTGAGTTGACCTTGGATAACTACAACGCTGGTGCTGGATAGATGCGCTTCTGTTGTATGTATGCGGTCAGTTGCAATCCGGCTGCGTTGAATTGAAAGCTTTGCAGGGTTCATGCATGCTGTGCCTAAGCAGCTATTGTCACGATGGCAACCATGCTGCAAGCCATTGCGCGCGGTGCTGCAGGACAAGTGGTAAAAATTGACACGCCACTAACACAAGGCAACCCTGTTACCTGCTGGTAATGTACCCGATGGTATGTTACGTGCTGCCCTTTGTTTGGCGCAGCTGCAAGTTCCTCAGGCAGGCCAGCAGCCCCTGTCACATCTCTGGCAGCACCACGCACAGCAGCGTCAGCAGCAGCAGCAGCAGCAGCAGTGCCAGCTGGCACCTCACGGGGCTACTTCCAGGTGCAGAACGAGCGCCCGGGGCACTACTGGGCCCGTCAACTCAACCTGGACGGCAGGAACGTGACAATTGGGCTGGTAGCAGCAAACGTGGGCGCGTATGGGCTGCAGATGATATCTCCGGAGTTCACACGCTTCTGCATGCGGGTGAGCGTGGCTTCTGTAGGTGCTGTGTAAGGAAGCTGAATATCCCCTACTCCTGTGCACACGGCAAGGATTGAACCCC
>DLGS01000248.1:15147-22313 GCA_002482815.1 Bacteroidetes bacterium UBA7688 | reverse complement strand
GCCGCAAGAGCACAGTCGGTCCCGTCTGCCAGTGGCTTGTATGCAGATGCGTCAGCAGGTGATGTGCATTGGCGGGCGTGCAGGGTCAGGCCTGCAGCTTAACATTTCAGGGGTGGTGATCAGCAACCACAGACGTATGAGCTGCACGGCATCGTGTGTTGGTAATGCAAGCAGCCGACGTGACGCTGCCAAGGGCAGTGTGGCCACAGCCAGCGTACACCAGTCCGCATGCTGCACCTCGCAGGATACTTGTGCTGTTGCCTGCTTGCCAGACGATGGTGACGATTGGTACGAGAGTGTGGTTTCATGGGCCATAGGTGCCTTCAGCTTGGCAGTAATTTGGCTGCTGGAGGAGTTTGGCTGCTAAGGCATGCCTCAGCATAACCGCTTCCCACAACACACATCGTGCAGGTCGGCAGCCTGGCTGCTGCAGCTGCATGGTGGCAAGTTCTGGCAGCTACAACCCAGGCAGCAGTGACGCCTGCTCTGCTTGCCACCTGTGCCGCTGGCATGCAGGTTGGCAGTGCTGTCGCCGACGGAGAGTATTGGCGGCTGCTGACCGCTGCCTTCTTACATGGCAACATACTGCACTGCGGGGTAAGCAGCGCGCGGCGGCGGACCTGCTTCTGCAGGACACCAGCTAGCTAGCCACCTTACGCAAGCACCAGCTAGCCCGCTATCTCGTGCATGAGACGCCTGGTTGGCGCTAACTTCAGGTTGTTGTCACACATCATCGTTGTTGTTTGCACGTGCTTGCATGCGCTGGCACACATGCGTGTGTTTCCTGCAGCAGCATGCATGCAGGCGCTTGCTCCAGCTCACCCCGCTTGGGCCTGCTGGGCACCCTTGCATTCTTGTCATGACACCGTGCCTGCGATGCATGGTATGCACCCTGCAGGTGTAAGTCACAGCACACCCACTCTGCATGCACACCCGCTCTGCATGCACACCCACTCTGCGCAGCAGGTGGCACCTGCACTCCTTTTCGTCTTGTATCTGCACTCTGTTCAGCGCACACGCATACCATGCACATGCACATGCGTGTTTGTATGTTCATGCACTGATCAGAATGCTGCTGTGCCGGTGTTGGCGTGATCCTGTGGCACATTTTTTTGCCCGATCAGTGTTGTATGTTCTTTTTCTAATGCTACTTTTCTATCCTGAAATGTAGTCGAAGAGGCTATTGCTGTCATATAAATAGATTTCTGTATCTGTATTTTTTAATTGTTTTGGTCTCGTTTTTCGTTTAAATCCTGTTCGATTACCTGAAGTTTATCTTCGGATAACGGATAGAACAAGATAAAAGCGACTGATATTATTGCTGCAATGGCAGGAAGTATGCTTAACATTAATTGAATTCCGTTTTGTGTTACGGCAGTTTGCTCGACGTTTGCCTGAAAACCATAATAGCCTAAAAGCCATCCGGTTCCGGCACCACCAATAGTCCAACCAAATTTTTGTGACATAGATGAGGCGGAGAAAACCAATCCTGTTGCTCTGCGGCCTTGTTTCCATTCTGAGTAATCAGCGCTATCGGCATACATCGACCAGATTAATGGGAAAATACAACCTGCACAAATACTGATTAAAACCTGAAAACTCATGATTAAGAACACATCTTCTTTCCCGAAGAAATAGAAAATCAAACTCAAAATTGCGGCCAATGCCATGGCGCCAAAAAATGTCTTCTTTTTACCAATTCTGTTGGCAATTGGTGTAGCAGCAATAACTCCGATAATATTGGCGGCTTGCCCTAAAACCAAATAAATAGAAGTGGGCGTCATGTGAAAATCTGTCCCGAAAAGCGAGAAATCGAAGTTAACGCTATTGCTTACATAATATTTAAAGTAATAAACGGCAGCTCCGTCACGGATAGAATTAAAAACCAATGCACCAATTCCGGCTCCCAGTAAAATCCACCAGGGTTTATTTTTTAATAAATCTTTTAAATCTTCCTTTAGATTATTTTGTTCGTCTGAAATTGGTTTTACCCTTTCTTTCGTAAAGAAAAAACAAGCCCAGAAAAAAACAGTTGTAATGATTCCGAAAACGGCAATTGTAGCCAGCCAGCCTGATTTAGAGTTTAGGCTTCCGCCGAAATAATTCACTAAAGGCTCAATTAACCAAAGTGCCAGAAGACTTCCTCCAAAAGCAAAAACCATTCTGTAAGACGACAAAGTATTTCTTTCTTTTCGGTCAGATGACATTACCCCCAAAAGTGATGCATACGGCACATTAATTAAAGAATAAATCATCATCATCGCCGAATAGGTAACATAAGCATAAATTATTTTTCCTTTTTCGTCAAAATCAGGCGTATAAAAAGTCAAAACTCCGATAACGGCAAAAGGCACAGCAACCCATAAAAGGTAAGGTCTGAATTTTCCCCATTTGCTTTTTGTTCTGTCGGCAATGATTCCCACAATCGGATCAAAACAAGAATCCCAGATTCGGGTAATCAAAAACATGGTTCCTACAACGGCAGGCGCCAGTCCGAAAACATCGGTATAGAAAAATAAAAGGTACATACTGAAAATTTTCCAGAACATGGATGATGCAGCATCTCCAAGGCCGTAACCTATTTTTTCTTTTAAACTAATTTTGTCGTGCATTAGGCTTTTTTTAAAGGTTGTGATTTAGATTTGGTTAATTATTTTAATGTTTCTATTTGTTGATTTTTTTAGCACGCGGATAAAACGGATTTACTTCGTAAAAAAGGGGATAAAAACAGATTTTTAATTTTTAATTTTCAATTCTCAATTTTTATTAATGTCTTTTTCGAATAAAGTCTTGTCAAGTTTATAATATTCAATAAAATCTTTCTCACTTATCTGACCGGAATATGGCGCGTAGTAATGCATTTTTTGTTCTTTTTCCTGCCAGCCGTGGTTTCTCCATAATAAAACATAAGAAATTTTATAATCGCCAATCGCTTTCGATAAAGTGTCTGTCCACCATTTTGGGTCTGGAACGGCTTCATAACCTGCCTCAGCAATAGCAATTAGTTTGTGTTGTTTTTTACCAATTTCATCTATAATTTTCAGTTGGCTTTGCACTTCTGCTATAAATTTTTTACCGTCTTTATCGTCATTGTTCTGATAAGAATCAAAACTTATCATATCAGTATAATTATCACCCGGATAATTGGCCAGAAAATCTTCCTGAGAGCTGAAACTGCTGGTATTATAAATGTAAATTAAGTTATGAACTCCTTTTTTTTGCAAATAATTAAAAGTGAATTTCCATAAAGTTTTAAACTCTTCGGGTGTGCCATTTCCTTTTCCCCACCAAAACCATCCACCGGTAAGTTCGTGATACGGCCTAAAAAGTATCGGAATATTTTTTCCTTTTATATCTTTTAAGGAAAGCAGATATTTTGCGGCTTTGTCTAACCAAATCGTATATTTTTGATGGTTTTCTCCACCGGGTAAAACTGTTTTCAGTGAATTTGGTGTGTTATCCCAGGCACTTTTTCCGGTTGCAGGATTGTCAGAATGCCAGCTGATGGTTGTGATACCACCTCTCTCATGACTTTCTTCTATATATTGTTTCATTTTTGTAAACGGAATACCATCTATATTATCCGGACTGTCTTTTTCTAACCCGGCAAGATCCCAGCCATACACCGCTGGATAATCGCCAACAACATCTTTTATATCACTTCGACCGTCTTCGTATTTCCAGTTTACACCATAAGCAAGATCGTCCTGATGTCCGAATAAATAGCCTTTTTGAGTCAATTGATTGAGCTTTTTATATAAAGAAACCGTTTCTGGTGTTGCTTTTTTATCTGAAAGTGACAAATTAGTATTACTTATAATTTGCTGTGATGAACAAGAAGTTCCTATAAATATCGAGGCGATTAGTGTTAGTATGTTTTTTTTCATTAGGAAAATGGTTGTTTTTCAGTGTAATAAGTGTAAAAGTAACAATTGAAACAAGTCTTGCAAAACCTTCATTTTTGCAATCTGTTTATCAGTATTAATTTTTGATTAAAATTATCAAAACTTTAAAAAGATATTCTATTAAAAGTGATTAATGTTTAATATCAATATTCTTTTTGTAAAAATGATAATTCTGTTTTTCAAAGATAATCGGATGTTTATCGTCTAATTAATATTATTTTATCAATTATATATCATATTATTGCAAATAAAAAAAACGAATAGTACTTCCTAAAATAGTTTTTAAAGATGAGTAACACTAAAAATTTTTACAGAGAAATTGCTCCGCTTTCGGCCGGAGACAGTTTTTTAGTTTTCGACAGAGTGAAAGATAGTTTTGATTTTCCGGTGCATTATCATCCGGAATTTGAGATCAATTTTATTTTAAACGGAAAAGGAGTAAAGCGTGTTGTGGGCGATAATATCGAAGAAATAGATAATGTTGAACTGGTTTTAATTGGCCCGAATTTATATCACGGTTGGGAATTAAATAAATGTACAAGTAAAAAAATTCACGAAATAACGATTCAGTTTCATAATGATCTTTTTCATGAATCTTTATTGTCAAGACGTATTATGAATCCTATTCGTGATATGTTTAACAGATCAATTCATGGTATTTTATTTTCGAAAAAAGTAGCCGAAGAATTGACTCCAAGACTGGTAAAGCTTTCTAAATTAGACGGTATGGACTACTTTTTAGAAATTACTTCATTGCTTTACGATTTAGCCAATTCAAGAAATCAACGATTGCTTTCGACCTATACGGTAGATTATGATACGTTTGATGATTACGATAAAATGAAGCTCGTGTATGAATATGTGCAGAAACATTTTGCGGAAAAAATCACTTTAGAGGATGTGGCGAATATTGCGAGTATGTCGATAATTTCATTTAATCGTTTTATTAAAAAACGCACCGGAAAAACTTTCGTTAATTATATCAATGATATCCGTATTGGATATGCAGCACGTTGGCTTGTAGAAAAAGATATGAGTGTTTCTGAAGTAGCTTTTAAATCCGGATTTAACAACATCGCCAATTTCAATCGTAGTTTTAAGGCTATTAAAAATTGTACTCCTAGTCAATACAGGGAAGATTTTTCTGGGTTAAAACGTATTTTGTAGTGATACTTTTTTGACACAAACAAATATTATTTTTAACGAAATCGTTTGCTTTTCGGCGAATTCGCTAATTTTTATTTATAAGATCAAGTATTTTACTGGGGTTGATTTACGAATAATGCAATTTTTTACACTTTTTATTTTCATATGTGTTTTTTTAAAACGTTATAGTAAAAATATTATCATCAAATGATATAATACTATCGATTTAATGTTTCCTTGTGTTATAGATTTGTTAAATAATTTAAGAAATAAATACAACCCTTTTTTATGACTTGAATTAGAACAACAAATTTAAACTAACCAAACATTTATTATGAAAAAACTAATGACTAACTTCATTCATTGGAACGCTAACCACAGAGCGGTTCCTTTGATTTTATTTTTGTTACTGACCAGTAATTTTATTGCGGCTCAGGTTAAGGTAACAGGAGTAGTATCTGATGATAAGGGACTTTCGATACCGGGCGCAAATGTCATGGTAACAGGAACTAAAAAATCAGTTTCAACAGATTTTGACGGAAACTATGCTATTGATGCGCCAGCAAACACTAGTATTTCAGTTTCATTTATAGGATATGTTACTCAAACAATCAACGTAAAAAATGGAGGTAAAATAAACGTAGTCTTAAAGCTTAGTGCTGAGGATTTGCGTGAAGTACTGGTAAACGTGGGATATCGTAATCAGAAAAGAAAAGATGTAACAGGTGCAATTTCATCAGTAACAGCAAAAGATTTTAAAGATTCTCAGCAAGTAACAGTAGAGCAATTACTGCAAGGCAGAGCTGCTGGGGTTGTTGTAACCAATAACTCGGGTAAACCCGGAGGAAGTGTTTCTGTTAAGATTCGTGGTAGTGCATCGCTGGGTGGTAGTAATGAACCGTTATATATTGTAGATGGTATTCCTATCTCTGGAGACGCTACAAATCAGGCTACAGGAGGAACAATTGTTAGTGGTTATATTGGTACAAATACAGGAAGCGTAACCAATAGTCCATTGGCATTTTTGAACCCAAATGATATTGAAACGATGGATATCTTAAAAGATGCGGCTTCTGCTGCGGTATATGGTTCCAGAGCGTCGAATGGAGTGGTGATTATTACAACTAAAAAAGGTAAAAAAGGAACAGGAAGAATAACCTACGATACTGCTTTTTCTACACAAAATGTGACAAGATTACTAAAAACTATGGATTTAAGCCAATATGCAAAACAACAAACGGCATTGGCTGAATATTATGGTGTAGCGCCAAGAGATGAGTTCGCGGTGCCTTCGGTTTTGGGTAAAGGAACAAACTGGCAGGACGAAATATACAGAACGGCTTTGATGAATAGTCACCAATTGTCTTTCTCAGGAGCAAAGGATAATACAAGTTATTATATTTCTGGCGGATACCTAAATCAGGACGGGGTTGTTATTGGTTCTGATTTTAAAAGATATACTTTTAAAGTAAATCTGGATACAAAAATTAAAGACTGGTTAACAGTTGGAGTTACGCTTAATACGGGTATTACGAACCAAAATATTACTATAGAAGGTTATAGCGATGGTATTATTGGGACTACGATATTATCTACTCCTGATGTTGCGGTTAGAAATTTAGATGGTACTTATGCAGGTCCTCCTAAAAATGGTACACAAGGTGCCTGGATTAATCCGGTTGCAAGTACTTTAATGAACACCAATTATTTGGTACAAAAGAATTTTCAGGGTAATTTTTATGCTAGTATTAAGCTAGCAAAAGGATTAGATTATCGTTTCGATTTTGGAGGCTCAACCAACATTCAAAATTTCGAAGGATTTCAGCCTACATATGCCTGGGGAGCCGCTGTAAATAAAGTCAACCAACTTCAGGAAAGATCAAATACCTGGTACGGACTGAATCTTAAAAATATGCTGACGTACAGCTTTGCTACAGGAAAACATAATTTTACGCTTATGGGACTTCAGGAGGCAAATGATTCACATTGGTTTGGAGGAAGTCAGTCTATAAGTGGTTTGTTGAGTAATGATGTTCACTCGATAAATCTTGGTGATCAAAAAACATTGGTTGCCAGCGAATACAAAGGCGAAAATGCTTTGTACTCTTTCTTAGT
>DLGS01000248.1:7426-15141 GCA_002482815.1 Bacteroidetes bacterium UBA7688 | reverse complement strand
CTTTTTGCAGGCTACAATAAGAGCAGACGGTAGTTCTAATTTTGCCGAAGATAAAAGATGGGGTTACTTTCCTTCAATTTCCGGATCATGGAAACTTTCTAACGAAAAATTCATGGAAGGTACCAAAGAATATATCGACAATATTAAATTTAGAGTGGGATACGGTGAAACAGGAAACCAAAACATTGGCGGTGGATTGTACAGCTCAAACATTCAAACTATAAAATCGGCTTTAGGGAATTTCTTTACAGCGGGTAATATTGCCAATCCGGATCTTACATGGCAAAAAGCTGAAGATACCAACTTAGGTCTTGATTTTAGTTTGTTTAAAGCGAAATTGTTTGCTACTGTAGATGTGTACAGAAAACAATCTTCCGGATTTTTATTTGTATTGCCTTTACCAACTTATGTTACCGGTTTAGAGCAATATCAGGGTGGTTTGGCAGCGCCAACAGTAAACTTAGGAAGTATTAGAAATCAGGGTATCGAGGCTACGCTTAAATATTCGAATAGTTTTTCTAAAAATTTCTCTTGGGATGCCACTCTTATGTTTTCTAAAAACAATAATAAATTGTTGAGCTTAGTAGATAATTTTGATTTGATTAAAGATGTTCAGGTTAACGGATATACTACAAAAACCGTTACGAAAAGTGAAGTAGGTCAGCCAATTGGTCAGTTTTATGGCTATGAAACTGTTGGAATCATCAGAACAAACGAACAATTAGCCAATGCGCCAATTCCGTATACAGGAAACAAAGCGGTAAAAAGTGTTTTGGGTGATGTAGAATATGTAGATCAAAACAAAGACGGATTGATCGACGAGAAGGATTTAACATACATAGGAAATCCTCAGGCTGATTTTATTTATAGTTTCAATAATCAATTCAGATATAAAAATCTTGATCTTTCTATTTTCTTAACAGGTTCTCAGGGAAATAAAGTAATGAATTTAACGAGAAGAGCTGCAACAAAAAACCAACGTTTATACGAAAATCAATTAGCAGAAGCGGCTGATTTCTGGACTCCGGATAATCCGAATGCTAAATATCCAAGACCTGATGGCGGAGACGGACATCCTAACATCGCTATATCAGATCGTTATGTAGAAGATGGTTCTTACCTGAAAATTTCACAGTTAACTTTTGGATATAATTTACCTTCAGATGTGATTTCTAAAGCCAAATTAAGCAAGTTGAGATTTTATGCAAGTGTTCAGAACTTATACACTTTCACAAAATATACAGGTTATGATCCTGAAATTGGAGACTATAATCAAAATGCTTTATTGAGTGGGATTGATTCGGGACGTTACCCAACAAACCGTACCATTACTTTCGGAATGAATGTTGAATTTTAATAAAACGATTATGAAAATATATAAAATAAATTTTAAAAGCGTAGCGGTTTTTGTTTTACTGGCTTTATCTGCTTCATGTAGTGATGATTATTTAGATCGACCTACTCAGGATGGTTATGTTAGTGATAACTTTTACACTTCGGACGAGCAGGTACAACGTACTACTTACGGAATGTACGGAAGAATGTGGGCGCCGTTTTTTACAAAATGTTTCTTTGCTCTTTCAGAAATGTCATCAGGAAACTGCTGGTCGAATGTAGATGGAAATGAAGTGATTCAATTTAAATTGACATCAGATAGTTTTATTTTATCTGATCCGTGGAGATCATGTTTTGGTGTTATTGCGCAATCCAATGATTTAATTAATAATTTAAATAGTAATGCAAAAGCGGGCGTAAGTCCTGCTGTAATTAAAAATACAATTGCCGAAGCGCACTTTTTTAGAGCTGTTTCGTATTTCTATTTAGTTCGTTTGTTTGGGCCTGTGCCTATTATTGAAGACAATTTAGCTCTTGCTAAAAATCCAATGGTGAATACAAATAGAATCGAAGATGTGTATAAATTCATCGAAAATGATTTAAAATACGCTGCGGCAAATCTTAAATCAAAAGTAAGGTTAAGAGGAGCAAGTACGGAGAATGTTTTTGTTTCGCAAGGAACTGCTGAGTCGTTCTTGGCTAAAGTTTATCTTTATGAAAAGGATTATCCAAATGCCAAATTAATGGCAGAGAAAGTAATTAATTCAGGAGAATTTGGTCTTTTACCTAATTATGCTGATTTGTTCCTGACAAGTAAAAACAATAACGAAGAATCTATTTATTCATGGCAATGGTCTGGAGCTGTTAATGAATATCAGGCAGGAAATTTTTCTAATGTACAATATGGTCTGGATATTCTAAACGACAGGGTATCTTATGGAGCAGTTTATGTGCCTTCTAATGATATTCAGGAAGCTTTTGAAGTGGGAGATTTAAGAAGAAAAGAATCTTATATGATTTACGGAGATACTTATCCTGCATTAAAAGGAGATGATGTTGTTGGTTTTACTTTAGATAAAACAAAATATCCAAATGTGCTGGATGCTACAGGTGCAGCGGTAAAAAAAAATGTTGTAGGTCAGGAAACGGGCGAAACTGGTCCGGCTGACAATTGGGGGGCTATGAGCAACTGTAATTATATTATGCGTTACGCTGATCTTTTATTAATTCATGCCGAAGCAATTTTGGCAGGAGCGAACGAAACCAGTGATCCTTCTGCGAAAGCTTCATTTAATAAAGTGAGAAAAAGAGCAGGTTTAAGTCAATTAGATAATAATATTCCATTAACGAAAAAAGCATTGTTTCAGGAGCGTAGAGTAGAGTTTGCGTTTGAGGGAGAATTCTGGTATGACCTGGGCAGATTGCCAAGAGCTGAAGCTATCGATATCGTTTCAAAGCAAGACAGAGGTTCTGATTATGAGGGAGAAAAACATTATACACCGGTAGAAACTGATTTTATTTTTCCAAAACCGGCCAACGATGTTAGGAAAAATCCAAAATTAAAAGAAGCTCCGGTTCCTTACGTTTTTAAATAAACCTTAAAGAAAAACAATTATGAAAAATATAAAAAATATAATGGCATTGAAGTTTTATTTACTGGCTTCAATTTCAATTTTCTTACTTAATTCCTGTTCTAATGACGAAGGAGGTTCTTCGGGCACATTGGCCATTACAGGAATTAGCAAATCGGTTATTGATGATCCTTTGGTCGAAGGTGACAGGCAGGTAGATGTGCCAACTGATGTTATCAATGCGGGTAATACCTATATTATTAGAGGTTCTGGTTTTTCGACTTTAAAATCAATTTCGTTTAATGGTTTAGAAACCATATTCAATCCAACTTTGGTTACTGATAATGCGATTGTGATAAATGTAGATGCTGCTACTCCTTATTATAACGAGATGGATGAGATGAAACTGGTTACGAATATCGGGACCTTAGTTTACTCTGTAAAAGTGCGACCTCCATTTCCGAGTATTACTGGATTTCCTATCAATCCTACTCCGGGAGATATCATTACAATTACCGGTGATTATTTCCTTCGTCCGGTTGTAAATTTTGGAACCACGAAAGTAGAACCTATTACTTCTTCGTTGACAGAACTTACTGTACAAGTGCCGGATAATATTCAGTACAAAAGTTTGTCGATTACTAATGTATCCGGAACTACCGTTGCAGGACAATCTTTTGGAAGTGCCATTTACGATGATTCGTATACTTCGATAAGTGATGGATATGCTTTATGGAATGCAGAGGATCCTTATAATGATGCTTATACTAAAGATCCTAAGCAAGGCTCAAAATGTATTTCATGGAAAGCCAATCAGTGGGGCGGATTAGAATTTAAAGTAGCGAATTCTAAAATTGATCTTTCTAAATACAAAGGTATCAGGGTAAGTCTTAGAGGGCAAAATGCGGGTAAGATTGGTGTTTTCTTAAATGGCAGCGATGCAATTAAACCGTCATATAGTTTTTCATCAGACTGGACGTATGTTGAAATTCCGTTTAGTGCTTTTAATAATCCTGCGGAACTGAATAAAATTTCTATTCAGGAATTTGGAGGTAAAGTAGGAGGGAATACGATTTTTATTGATGACTTAGGTCTGATATTAAAATAGTGAATAGGTTTTAGAAGTATCATTTCAACATTTAAAATGATGCTTCTAATTCTTGAGATGTAAACATTATTAAAAAGAAAACTTATGAAAATACTATATAAATTAAAACAAATTGCCTTAGGCGCATTTTTGCTTGCCGCAGCTTATTCTTGCGACGATACGATTGAGGATGTTGGCGGTGCAGAGCAGAATTATAATACGGTTTATGGTTTAATAGCTGCAAATACCAATTTATCGACTTTTAATAAAGCTGTAGAGTTAACCGGATTAAAATCTACGTTTGATAAACCGGATGATTTTACCTTTTTTATTCCGACCGATGCTGCTTTTGATGCTTATCTCGTAAAATCCGGTTATGTAAATTCGCTTGGATATCCTGATATTAATTTGGTTCCGGTAGATGTTTTAAGAGAGGTGGTTTTGAGCCATGTTGTAAAAGGAGTAAAAAAGAGAGTAGGATATTTAGACGGCGTACAGGCAGATTATCTAACTACAGGAGAATTGACTACTATGGCCAATGCAGAAGATGCTGATCTTTATTTATTGGGTGTGAATGTTACCAATGGAGTATTGAAAGTAAATGGCTCTGATAAACCGGCTCCGGGAGTAGATTATTACGGAACAAATGGTTTTGTGAATGTTTTAGACAACGTAATATCTTTAGATCCTCCGGCTCCGGTAATTGACGGAGTGTCTAATGCATCTCCATCTCCGGGAGAAGATATAATTATAAAAGGTTCACATTTTGTACAAGTACAAACGGTTAAGTTTGACGACAAAGCTGTGACGTTTAAAGTATTGTCTAAAACAGAAATACAAGTAACGGTTCCGGCAGATTATGGCTCTAATGCTCTTGTAAAAGTACAAACAGTTTACGGAACTTCGAATGTTGCTACTCTTGGGGTTAAGTACCTGTTGTTTGGAGATGATTTTAATGGTTCGCCTGCTCCAAGCTGGACATGGAATTGGGGTGGAACAGAAGATTTTCAAAATACTGAAATGGTAAGCAGAGGAACCAAATCTATTAAAAGAGAAAATAAAGATGGATGGAGTGGTCTTATGATTGGGTTTAATAGTCTTAAAGTTACTGATTATCAATATTTAAAAATTTCGATTTATTCTACAGCTTCTACCAGAATTTTATTCTCAATAGCGGGTCAGGATGATCCTACAGGTATTGCTGTTGATATTAAAGCCGGACAATGGAATAATATCTCGATACCATTTTCAAGCCTTCATACTGAATTGCTTACCAATGGAGAATTTAATTCTTTATTTATGAAAGAATATTCAGGATTACCAGGAACAGTATATCTTGATGATATAGGTTTCTTATAAAAAGAAAGTTTTTATTTTGAGTTGTATTTTAAGTATTCCCTAATTCACTCAATTAGGGAATATTTTTTTTTGTTTTATTTATTGATAGTCAATTTGTTATGTGATTTTTTAGTATTGTTATTTGAGGAAATAGTATCTTTTTTCATCTGTTTTTCTGGTTAAATTTATTTCATATTAACAAACCAAAAAAAAGAATTTATGAAAAAAAATGACTTTCAATTTTCAACAAAGCAAAAACTTTGTTTATTAGGTTTTATTCTGATTTTAATGGGCTATCGAGTAAATGCTCAGGAAATTTCAGGTTTAAATCCTTATTGTGTAGCGTCAAATCCATCTTATTCAGTAGTGGCGCCAAGCGTGCCTTATGATGAAGTAGTGTGGTCTTGTACAGATCCATTAGTAACATTTTCAGGAAATCCATCGCCGTTGACGCTTTCTAAAGTTTTGTATAAACATCCGGGAGGTATTGCCGGAGGAGAAACCCTTAAAGTAGAGTTTAAAAATGCAGGAATGGTTGTCGCAACGAAGAAAATTACATTTGTAGCGCCGGAAGTACCGGTACAGCCTAATTATTTGGTAACAAAAACAAATGATTACTGTACTTATCAATATCATATTATAACATTAACCGTAACACCGGATCCAAATCCAAGCTCAAATACCAATTTTTCAATCGCGCCAAGAATAGCAGATGCGAGTATTGTAGTAACACAAACATCGAAAAATGTATTCGAATTAAAACTGCCATTAAATGGTGAACCTTACTTTTTGTATGATATAACCAGAACAACTTCAGCAGCAGGATGTCAGTCGAATACCGTGTCAAGCACCGCTTATGGTAATTCGGTTTCTTTAAATTTAACGGGTTGTGCTAATAACACGCCAAATCCGGGAACAAATTATGATTTTACAGTATCGCCAAATCCGTATAGTGATGGCTATATAACAATAGTGGCGACTGCCGTTTCTTCGCAAGCTACAGCGACTTGCAGGATTTATAATAGTTCAGGCGCTTTAAAACTTACATTTTCCTTGCTAGGACCAAGTACTTATATTCCGCTTAAAACAGCGGTAGGGCCGTCTTTAACGCCGGGAATTTATATTGTTCAGGTTACCTATCCAAATGGAACGGTTAAGACTAAAAATTTAGTTGTGAATTAAAAAAAAAATGTTCTTCTTAAAACAAAGAACTCCATTTCGAGATCATCGATTTGGAGTTTTTTATATCATTAATTATTAAGTTTAAATATTCTTTAATAATCAGAAAGAATAAAAAAATATCAAAATAAATTAGAATGAAAAAAGCAATATTATTAGCTCTTACAATCTGGTGCAATTTTAGTTTTGGCCAGGGAAATACCCATATACAATCAGCAGGAAAATTTGAAGGTTTGGCCATGACGCCTCCTATGGGGTGGAATTCATGGAATACTTTTGGTACAAGTATCGATGAAAAATTAGTAAAAGAAACCGCCGATATCATGGTAGCCTCAGGAATGTCAGCTGCGGGATACAATTACATCGTTCTAGATGATGGTTGGATGACAAGAGAACGCGATAAGGATGGAAATCTAGTGCCAGATCCCGAAAAATTTCCAAACGGGATGAAAGCTCTTATTGAATATGTACATTCAAAAGGATTAAAATTCGGATTGTACAATTGTGCAGGAACCAAAACTTGTGCAGGTTATCCAGGATCGCGTGGTTATGAATATCAAGATGCACGTTTTTATGCAGGTTTAAATATCGATTTCCTAAAGTATGATTGGTGCAATACAGTAGGTATAAATGCCAAAGAAGCTTATGCTACAATGAGCAATGCCTTGAAAACGGCTGGGAAACCTATTGTTTTCAGTCTTTGCGAATGGGGCGACAACCAACCTTGGGAATGGGGTGAGCCAATAGGAAACCTTTGGAGGGTTTCGGGCGACATCTATCCGTGTTTTGATTGTGAACACAAACATCCAGAAAACTGGTCGTCTTGGGGCGTTATGAAAATCGTAGAGATGCGAAAAGACATCCGCAAGTTTTCAGGACCCGACCATTGGAATGATTTTGATATGTTAGAAGTAGGAAACGGAATGAGCTTTGCCGAAGACAAGTCGCATTTCACGATGTGGTCGATGATGGCTTCTCCATTGATTGCTGGAAACGATTTCCGTAAAATGTCAAAAGAAACCTTAAGTATTCTTACCAATAAGGAGATAATTGCAGTTAATCAGGATAAATTAGGAATCCAAGGATTTAAATATGCTGTCGAGGATGGGGTAGAAGTTTGGGTAAAGCCATTATCCGATGGTAATTGGGCCATCACTTTCCTAAACAGAAGCGAAGTAACCAAAAAAATCAATTTCGATTGGAAG
>DLGS01000248.1:3996-7420 GCA_002482815.1 Bacteroidetes bacterium UBA7688 | reverse complement strand
TATCGATTTTAATTTGCAAACAAATTTTACCTCTACTACTTATAAAATTAAAGATCTTTTGGAGAATAAGGAAGCGGGAACAACAAGCAAGAATTTTGTAAGTGAATTGGCTTCGCACGATGTAATTACTTTGAGATTAACTAAAAAATAAAACATGATTACAAAGCACTTTCTTATCGCTTTTTTAATATTTACTGCTGTAGCAAATGCTCAATTTGTTAAGAAGCATGGACAATTAAAAGTTGTTGGAACTCAATTAACGGACCATAGTGGCGAACCTATTATGCTTCGCGGGATGAGTTTTGGTTGGCACAGTTTCTGGCCTAGGTTTTATAACGAAGAGGCTGTTGCTTGGTTGAAAAAGGATTTCAAATGTAACATTGTTCGGGCAGCAATGGGAATCGAAGTTGGAAACCGTCATTATATGGATGAACCAGAGTTTTCTACAAAGACCCTAAAAGCTGTTGTTGATGGAGCGATCAAGTCGGATATTTATGTAATCATCGATTGGCACAGTCATAATGTGAATCTTGAAGCTGCCAAAGTATTTTTTGATGAAATGTCTAAAACGTATGGCCATACTCCGAATGTAATTTATGAAATTTTCAACGAGCCTGATGATGAAACTTGGCCAGAAGTAAAAGCCTATTCTGAAGAAATCATCAAGGTAATCCGTAAAAATGATCCAGATAATATTATTTTAGTGGGTTGCCCTCGTTGGGATCAAGATATTCATTTGCCTGCTGCAGATCCTATAAAAGGGTTTGATAATTTGATGTATACCGTTCACTTTTATGCAGCTACACACGGAAAAGAGTTGCGCGATCGAACTGATGCAGCTCTAGCAACAGGACTACCGGTTTTTATCTCAGAATGTGCCGGAATGGAAGCCACAGGTGATGGCCCTCTAGACTATAATGCGTGGCAGGAATACATAGATTGGATGGAAGCAAAAGGTTTGAGTTGGCTTACCTGGTCGGTTTCTGACAAGGATGAAACGTGTTCTATTCTTAATAAGTCGGCTTCTTCCAAAGGCAATTGGAAACAAAAAGACCTTAAGGATTCAGGAATGAAAATCCGCGAGTATTTAAGAAAATACAACAGTCTGAAAAAGTAATTGATCAGCCTTTGCCGTAAAAGAAAACCGAAGCAACTACTTCGGTTTTTTTTTGGACGAAATGACTAGTCCTAAATAATCGATACAGATTATTATACAAGAACAGATATGACTGTGTCGTTTTTTGTTTATTTATAATGACTTGTATGTAATGTTGTAATATTTTTTTTAATATTTTTTAAGAATCATGTAATTAATTATTAAATTTTTCTTAAAATTGCACCAAATAAATTAACAGTACTATTACAATTAAATTTATTTGTAATACTATTTTTTGTATTAAAATTTTCATTTCGGCGGGTTAGTGGTGTGGTTGATAAAAGTTATGTAGTTTTAAAACGATTTTGGAGTATTCTGTTTTTTTTGTTATTCTTATCTGATTGCTATTTTAACTTTTAATACTAAATAAATGCTCTTTAAAAATGCCCGTTACTTTACTTTTACTATCACTCAACTAATTTCAGTAATCGCTTCTGTTACTATTTCGTTTCTGCTTTTTGTTTACTTGGAGCATTCTTCCACATCTTCTATCGTATATGTAGTGGATAACAATAAGTTGTTCGAAGAATTTAAGATGACCAAGGAAATAAAAAAAAGCGGGGAGCACTTTATGAAAATGCAGAAAATTCGATTGGATAGCCTGAACGTACAATTTGCATTGGCTGAAAATGAAGCCATGAAGCAGTATGTATATGAAGCCATTCAGAAAGAATGCCAGAAGATGCAGCAGTTTAGTGAAGAGTATAACACTGCGGAAACAGCAAAGATTTGGAAACGTATTGAAGGTTATGTGAAGGACTATGGGGAGTTGAAACAGTATGATCTTATAATAGGATCGCAGTTGCAGGGTGATGTACTCTATGTTGACAAGAAAAAGGACATTACAGTTGATTTGTTGAATTATATAAACAAGAAGTATGAAGGGTTCAATTAGTCTTTTTCTTATACTGATTTTGTTTTCTTGTGCAGATAAAAAAGAAGCTCCAGACGATGCTGAGATCAGGTTCCGCTACTACAATCTGGAGAACCAAGGATGGAAATCAAAACTACATACACAGCAGATTGAAAACATCAATTTTACTGCAACCGAGGTGCCTATCCAGTATTACCTTTTAAAGGATATGGGTGATGAGGACTTGATTAAGGTAGACTCTATCTATGAAGATAACAAGAGGGAGAGAGTAATAGAGTTTGCATTTGAGGAAGAAAAGGAGAAAGACCTCCTCCTGAAGGAATTTACAAATTTGGAGTATCAGGACGCTGTAAAATATATGTCGTTTACGATTGAAAAAGATTTTTATGTAGTAACCTCAAAAAAGGACACTATTCGTTGTCAAGGTGTTTTATTTGAAAGGAATTTTAAGGTAGCGCCTTCTAATAAGGTTTTGCTTTTTTTCTCTAACATAGATCCAAATGATAAAATCCAGCTCGTATATCAGGATAATTTATTTGGCAAAGGCACTATTAAATTCAATTTCATTGATCAATTACTAAACTTAGACTTATGAACAAGCAAATTAGGAAAAGCAAATTTACGAAGGTGATGGCCTGTTATTTGGCCATGATGATTCTGCTTCAGGTCGCGGCGCCAATGCAAGCCTATGCCTTGACGGAAGGACCTTCGCAACCCGAATTTAATGCATTTACTCCAATTGGAACATCGGATATGGTGGATCTTGCCAGTGGTGATTTCAATTACAACATTCCGATCATGGATGTGGGAGGTTATCCGATTAACCTGGCCTATAATTCTGGAGTTACAATGGACCAAGAGGCTTCATGGGTTGGCTTGGGTTGGAATCTGAATGTAGGACAGATCAATAGGAATGTAAGGGGATTGCCCGATGATTTCAAGGGAGATGTAATTGAAAATGAAAACAATTTGAAAACCAATGTAACGGTTGGAGTGAATCCTTATTTGAATGCGCAACTCATAGGTGCGCTTGATGGGCCAGCATTGATGTTTGGTGCAGGATTGGATGTACAGTATAATAATTATACTGGTTTGAGTGCGGTTCCTTCGTTTGGGCCTACTTTCAAATTCTCGGATTATGTATCGGTAGGAATGCAATTGTCTAGTTCTGTGGATGAGGGTGCAAGTATCACCCCAAGCGTTTCAATCAGTGCAAAAAAAATGGATAAGGATGCTAAGGGAAGCAAATTTAGTCCAAGTCTGTCTCCTAGTGTAACATATAATTCAAGGCAAGGACTACAATCTTTTAACCTTTCCGCAACTGTAGGTTTTCAAAAACAAAAAAAAGAAGCAGGTGTAACGCACAAGGCCAGTACAAGTGCAAGTGGCTCGGG
>DLGS01000248.1:0-3941 GCA_002482815.1 Bacteroidetes bacterium UBA7688 | reverse complement strand
CAAAAGGTTGGCCTTTAGAAATAATAGTTTTAGATTTTCATTCTCAGGAGGTCCTGACGTTTGGGGTGGTCATGTCGAATTAAGTATCGCAGGTTATGCATCTATTCAAAAACTGGTTAGTAGGAATGAACTTCAGAAAAGTTACGGATATGAAAATACTGAATTCTCAACTGAAGCAGATATGCTGGATTTCAATCGTGAAAATGAACAGGGTGTGGTGTCGAAGAATACACTTGTTTTGCCGGTAACGAACTATACTTATGATTTGTATACGATACAAGGTCAGGGTGCTGGAGGTACTTTCAGACCGTACAGAGGACAGGTAGGGTATGTTTACGACCCGATGGTTATTGACCAATCATCTAGTAACAGTGCAGGCCTTGAAATAGAGGGAGGAGCAGGGGTGCATAAGGGATTAAACTTTAGAACTTCCAACACTACCTCTTATACGAGGAACTGGAATACAATTGCAACACCTTATTTTAAAGAGAAGCTAGTAGGAAATAAGAAGGATTATGAAAGGGTGTATTATAAAAATTTAGGAGAGTCGAGAGTAGATAATGAATACACCTCTATGTTTCAAACGCTAGGAGGATCAAATCCTATTACTTTAAAGATTGATGAAAATAAGTATGCAGTAAATGTGTACAGGAAAAAAGAACTTGTTGGAAATCAGTCTCTATTGGACGTAGGTACAGCTTTTAATTCTCAAATTAAAAGGGTCAATAGGGAACAAAGAAATCAGGTTATACAAAAAATCAGCAAGGGCGAAGCAAAATCGTATGGACTTTCACCATTAATCAATTACAATACAACAGTACTCCCTGATCCATCCGATGCAGAGAAAACCATCCCTTTGGTTAAGGATCATCATACTGCTGGTTATATTGTAACGGATGAAAATGGTAATCGAAATGTTTACGGGGAAACTGCCTATAACCTGCAGAAAAAAGAGGTGACCTTTAATGTTGGTGAATCGGGGTATAATGTTTCCAACTCAAATGGACTAGTAAAGTACGCAAGTTCTGACAATACTTCTAATAATCATAAGGGGAGGGATCATTACTTTAATAGTGTAAAGACACCTGCTTATGCACATACGTATTTGATTACTTCGGTTTTATCGCCAGAGTATCAGGATCTAACGTCAAATGGGCCAACTGAAGACGACTTGGGAAGCTATACAAAATTTACTTATCAGAATAAATCAAATTATAAATGGCGTGTTCCTTACAATAGAGGAGCAGCTTCTTACAACGAAGGTCTAAAAACAGATAAGTTGGATCAGAAAGGAAGCTATGTTTATGGGGTTAAAGAAAACAAATATTTGAGAAAAATTGAAACCAAGACCCATGTAGCCGTAATTGAGTTGGAATTAAGAAAAGATGGCGTTGGTGTGAATGACGAAAACGGAGGCGGTAATGAGTTCACAGAAGGACGAATGTACAGAATCAAAACAATAAAGTTATATTCTAAAAAGATAAGCTTGAGTTCCCCTATTAAGACTGCTCATTTTGAATATGATTATTCACTTTGTGCTAATATTGATAACAATACTGGGGAGGAGGAATTAGATGCTAATGATGTAGATCTAAATGCAAAAAAAGGGAAACTGACTTTGAAGAAAGTATATTTTACCTATCAGAACTCTAAAATGGGGAAATATACCCCTTATGTTTTTAATTACAGTGATAGTAATCCTGATTATAATGTAAAGGCGTATGATATTTGGGGGAATTATAAGCCTTTTGAGGATGGAAGCTGGAACATTGCCAGTACTAAAACCACTCCACAGGAATTTCCCTATGTTGATCAGAAGGATAGGGGTTTGCAAAACACCTATGCTTCCTCGTGGAATTTGGTATCTATAAAACTTCCTTCAGGGGGATTGATAGATGTTGAGTATGAAGCGGATGATTATAAATATGTTCAGGACAAGCGCGCTATGCAGATGTTCAAAGTGGATGGAGTAACTAATGATCCCGAGCAATATGTTTCTGGAAATAATAAGCTTTATGCTGGTTTAGAAGATTTGCAAGCAGGTGATGCAACCCATGTAGCAATCGAACTTCCTCTGAATGACCAGAGCTTGCTTGAAGATCAGATTGTCAGTAAATATACAGAGGGATTGCTAGGAAAACCTATATATTTTAACTTCTTGGTGAATATGACTTCGAGTGATTATGATTATGTTTCTGGTTATTTTGAAATGAATATAGAACCAGTAGTTCGTGGGAAGTATTTGTTTATTCCTATGCAACATGTACAGTTGGATGGAAATGCAAGTGGAGGGACAATGGCGAATCCAATTACCGTAGCAGGATGTTTTTTTGGAAGGCAAAATCTCAATCATCAGATCAATGACCTAGACGAGCCTGGTGGTGCAGAAGATTTTAATGTAGTTACAATTGGAAAGAGTATTTGGGATAATCTGGAGGTCATGAGTGAACTTTTCAATGGGGCAAATGGTAGATTAAAGGGCATGGATGTGGCAAAAACGTTTATGCCTGATAAATCATGGATTAGATTGCAAGAACCTACAGGCTCAAAAATTGGAGGAGGGTGTAGGGTTAAAAGTGTTGTCATGAAAGACCAATGGGATAAGATGTTGAATATTGAGGAAGGTGCAGATACCCCGCGTTATGCCAAACAGTATGGGCAGCAGTATGATTACAGCTTGGAAGGAGATCAATCACAATCCAGCGGTGTGGCAACCTATGAGCCTAATATTTGTAAAGAAAATCCTTTGGTTATGCCCTTTTATCATAAGCCTGAAAAATTGATGGCACAGTCCTATCAAGAAGGGCCTTTTGGAGAGTCTTTCTTTCCTACTCCTACTGTCACCTATTCTAGGGTGGTAGTTACAAACATCAATGCTTCAGCCACTGAGAAAACTGGTAAAGTTGTGACACAACATTATACAACGCGTGATTTTCCAACCCTTACGGATTTTACCAATCTTAGTGAGAGTAAGAAGTTTTATACCAATGAAGATCAGGCTATCGGAAATACTTTAAAAAGTCTTTTAGGGTTAAAAATTAACGTAACAACGGACCTTACAATGTCCCAAGGCTTTGTTATTGAAACTAATGACATGAATGGTAAGCTTAAAAAGCAGGAAGTTTTTAATAATTCTAATTCCTTGATTTCGGCTGTCGATTATAAATACAGTACCAATACAGACGGAAGTAAGCTGGATAATAAATTGCCAACAATCGATGAGGCGGGTGTTATCACAACAAACAAGGAAATAGCGGTTCAATATGATGTTGTGAATGATCTAAGGGAAAGCTATTCTAATGTGAATTCTTATGGACTGGCAGTGAATGTTGACCTATTACCTTTGGTAATTCCAATTATAATAGGCTGGGGTACTCCTGAAAGATCTGAAAATAAGCAAATATTACACACCGCAGTTACTACAAAAGTAATCCATAGATCAGGGATATTGAAGGAGAAAATTGCTTATGATCTAGGGGCAAAAGTTTCAACAAAGAACCATGCATGGGATGCAAAAACAGGTCAGGTAATACTCACTGAGACTATAAATGAATTTGATGACAAGTACTATTCATTCAATTTCCCAGCCTATTGGGGATATAAATCTATGGGGATGGCATCCGAAAACGTAGATATTAGAGGGAAATTTGCAGCTGAAGACCCGATTGCAACGAATGGTAATTATTTTTTTAAAATGGATGGTGCACAAGAAGTTTTGACCAACTATTTAAAAATAGGGGATGAAATTGCAATGTTCCAGCCTGATGTAAGAATGTGGGTTTCTGGTTTTAGTACAGACCTAACAAGAGTAAGTCTTATAAAAGCAAGTGGGGCAAAAGTAACAGGATTAAAATATCCTGCAACTGCAGGAATTTGGAATCCTTCAGAAGGGATTCGTTATACATTGGATTTTAGGGTTATACGATCATCGAATAGGAACC
>DLGS01000205.1 GCA_002482815.1 Bacteroidetes bacterium UBA7688 | reverse complement strand
GCTGCAGCAAAAATGAAAATTATGGCTGCTTGTGGTATCCACGTAGTAGCAAGCCCTGCTGATATTGGTAAAACAATGGCTGCAGTAATTGGTAAATAAAAAGTCAATTTGATAATTAGATAATTTGGTAATTGGGCTTCGGTTCAATTACCAATTTTTTTAGGGTAGAAGCTTCAATTTTTTTATAAGATGGTATACAATGTTATTGGCCTGATGTCGGGCAGTTCGCTGGATGGTTTGGATATATGCTATGCGCAATATGAAGAAGTGCGCGGCAAATGGTCTGCTCAGATTTTACAGGCAGAATGTATTCCTTATAATGATGAATGGCAGCGGAACCTGAGTTTTGCAAGTCAGCAGAATGTACCGCAGTTTCTGCGATTGCATACCACTTATGGCCGTTATATCGGCGAAACAGTACAGTCTTTTATAGATAAATATGAGCTGAGCCACAAAGTGCATTTTGTCGCTTCTCATGGACATACCGTTTGGCACGAACCTCAGGCGAATACCAGCTTTCAGCTTGGCGATGGCGCCAGTATTGCTGCTGTTTTGGGTTTGCCGGTCATTAATGATTTACGTGCTATGGATGTGGCGCTTGGCGGACAAGGTGCTCCGATTGTTCCGATAGGAGATAAAATGTTGTTTGGCGATTATGAAATGTGGCTAAATGTTGGAGGTATTGCCAATATTACGCTTCGCAAAGCAGATGGATCGGATATGGCCTTTGACATCTGTGTTGCCAACCAGGCCCTGAATAATCTTGCTCAAAAAGCCGGAAAACCTTATGACGAAAATGGCATTTTAGCTGCGGGTGGACAATTGATGCAGGCTGAACTGGGAAGTTTAAGGGATGCCGAATATTATAAACAAACCGGACCAAAATCATTAAGCAATGAACAGGCAATTGGTTTTGTCAGTGAATTTATTGATAATGACAATTACAGCATCGAAGATCGCTTACACACCATAGTGCATTTTATTGCACTGCAAATTGAACAATCCATTTCTGCTAATCTGAGCGATGAAGAATGTTCAGGCAAAAAAATATTGGTCACCGGCGGAGGAGCATTCAATACCTTCTTAATGGACGTTTTGAAGAAAAAGCTGGTCGAGAAAGGGATTGAAGTTGTGGTTCCTGAAGCACAAATTATAGCTTATAAAGAGGCTTTGGTGATGGGGCTGATTGGTGCTTTGCGCTGGCGCGAGGAAACAAACGTACTGTCAGAAATTACGGGAGCATCCAGAAGCAGTATTAGTGGTGCCTACTGGATGGGTGCTTAATATTGCCCTGTTGATAGCATTACCAGTGTGCATGCCTCCATTGTTTTGATTCCGGCACCTTCTGCCAGCGATTCCAGCTCTATGTTTTCTGTACCGGGATTGAAGATGATACGTTTTGGTTTTATTGTTAGAATGTAATCGTAGTAAGGTTTTTGATTGGTAGGATTCAGATAGAGGGTTATCGTATCTACATCATCAAATATGGTTTGTTCTGTAACAATATCAACAGGACCAACTCTCCCTTTTCTGTTACCGATGGCCACTACCTCGTGCTGATAATTCAATAGTTTATTAATTGCCAAGAAGCTATATCTGGAAGGGTTTTCGGACGCTCCGAGCACCAGTGTTTTTTTAGAAGCCATTGTTTTTCTTTTTAAAAAATGAAAATGTTGCAGGTCTTTGTTTTATGAAAACGAAACCTGCAACATCAAAGTTATTAATCGATAGGAAGACCTTAGAACAATTCTCATAACTTTTGCATAATGCAAGGTTATGAGTTGCCATTATCCTTCTTTGTTTTCTTTCTTTTGTTTGGTTTTAAATCCTACCCTGAAACCAAAATAGAAATCTATTTGTTTGGATTTGAAAATAGTTGCACTTATCAGACTTGAAGATCCGGCATAGAGAGGCCCTGCACGAAATCCAAACCCTATAGTTGCTTTCGAAAGGTTATTATAATTAATGGGCAAATAAGCTGCTAATAATTTGCTCTCATATCTCGGTGTTATGGTTATAGCATTTACTGCCCTGGGATTATAGGGTTTTGATTCATTGCTTGACATGGCTAACTGTAGGTTCGCAGCAACGTAAACGCCTTTTGCAGCGCGGTAATCCCCTCCCAATTGTAAGGTATGAGGTAAAGCAACCCTGTATTTGGATGCACTTGTTGTCGACTTGAAGTATTGCGGGTTATTATCCAACACTTCTTTTGTGTCTCCTTCAAACTCCGACATATTGAAATATTGGCCTGCCGGAATATTAATGGTGTAACCGGCCGATTGAGAGGGTATAGTGGTATAATTAATACTCCCGATATCCAGTAAAGCCAAACTCACCTTAAACAAATAAGGCACGCTCTCAGCTTTTAAATCATCAGTTCTGAATTCGTACACCGCGCCCAAATCAGCACCAAATCCTGCAGCATTTCCACCAAAATTCAGGCTTTGGTCTGGGTTGTTTACATCCACTCCTGCCACACCAACGGCGATTGTTCCCGAGGATTTTGTGGCAATAGCGTCATTACCCATCGTGTCTAATGTGGCCTGGATTTTATCAAGGTGAATATAACTGTTGCCAACACCGGACAGATATTTTAATGTTGCTCCAACCTTTACAAAATGGTTGCCTTTATCGTAAACAACATGGCCTCCTGAAAGTCCGTATTCAGAAAAAACATTAGCTGAAATGCGCATGTTTGTATTGCCACTCAGCGTATAGGGCAGGGAAGCATTGTCCGAACCATTTTGTATACTGTTAATGAGAATACCATCTAAATCATGAAAATTAAACAGGATCCTGGAACGGGTAAGTAAAGCAACGGTTGTTTTCTCATTTATCCTGTAGGAAACAGATGGGAGATGAAACGCGGCATTTACCAAAATGCTATTGGATTTCCCATTACCGATGAGTTTATTTAATATATTGCTGTCTGATGTGATGTCAGACAAGGTTCCAAAACTAAAATCCACATTTTTATTTCCGGCAAACAGGTTTAAACCAAAAATGTTAACATCTACTTTGAATGGGCTATTCCCCAGATTTGCAGGATTGAAAAATGCTCCGTTGACTCCATTATAATTATCTGAACGAAAACCGTTCATTTCCTGTGCTTTTGCTGCAGAAAAGGAAACAACTCCTGCCATCAGCAGTGTAAATTTTAAATTCATTTTGTTTGTTTTAGTTTGTGCAAAATTAATTGAAATATTAAGCTTTTCTAAGAATAAGAGAAATTAAGCAGTAGGAAATAAGTAGTAGGGAAAAAATATTGGCAGATACGATTCATCCCAAATTTCCGTTAAACACTTCGATACCAGATGCAGAGTTTTTACATTAGCATTTCAAGCATTTTAAAACTACACCAACAAATATGAATAATAACCTGGGAGAAATTTTATGGGTTGATGATGAAATTGATTCATTAAAATCGCAGATAATGTTCCTTCAAAATAAAGGATACAGTGTTACTCCGATTTCAAATGGCTACGACGCGCTTGATATTTTGAAGGAAAAACAAATTGATATTGTATTACTGGATGAAAGCATGCCTAGCATGACCGGACTTGAAGTTTTACAGAAAATAAAAGAGCAATATGCAGATCTTCCGGTAGTAATGGTGACAAAAAATGAGGCCGAAAATATTATGGAAGAAGCAATCGGTGCACAGATATCCGATTACCTGATAAAACCCGTCAACCCAAACCAGGTATTGCTTTCGCTGAAAAAAATAATGGAAGGAAAGCGATTGGTTTCAGAAAAAACAACCTCTGCTTACCAGCAGGAATTCCGAAACCTTTTTATGGCTTTGAACGATAAGCCAAATCATGAAGAATGGAAAGAACTGTACAAAAAGCTGGTGTTCTGGGAACTGGAAATGGTGAAAAGTGGCAGCACTGAAATGATGGAAATTCTTCATTCTCAAAAAGGCGAAGCCAATACAGAGTTCTTTAAATACATTTCAAAGAATTATGCAGACTGGATAGCAGGTAAAGCCGACGCACCATTATTATCGCATCAGGTGTTTAAAAACAAAGTTGCGCCACACATTAATACAACAAAACCAACGTTTCTGATTGTAATTGATAATTTGCGTTATGACCAATGGAAAGCAATACAACACATACTTTCCGATTTGTATCGAATAGTGGATGAAGATATGTTTTACAGCCTGCTGCCAACAGCAACGCAGTACTGCCGAAATGCTTTGTTTGCAGGTCTTTTGCCGATTGATATTGAAAAGAAATTTCCCAACGAATGGAAAAATGATGACGAAGAAGGTGGAAAAAACTTGTTTGAAGATGTCTTTTTGCAGGCGCAATTGAAAACGCTGGGTCTTGATAAATTAAAAACCCAATATGTCAAAATAACGAATAATGACCATGCCAAGACGCTGGAAGACAATATCCATAATTATCTGAAAAACGATCTTACAGTTATTGTATACAACTTCGTGGATATGCTGTCGCATGCACGTACGGAAATGGAAGTGTTGAAAGAGTTGGCAGGTGATGAGGCTTCTTATCGTTCGCTAACCGTAAGCTGGTTTGAGCATTCTCCGCTTTTTGGTGCGCTGCGCAAAATTGCAGAAAAGGACATCCAGGTAATTATAACAACTGACCATGGTACCCAAAAAGTAAAAACACCGAGCAAAGTAGTAGGGGACAGGGCAACAACCACAAACCTGCGCTACAAACACGGTCGCAATCTACAATATGAAGACAAAGACGTTTTGGCCTTCCGCGATCCTAAGCTGGCTGGCTTACCAAGACCAAATGTGAGTTCAACTTTTATTTTCGCGAAAGAAGATATTTTTCTTTGCTATCCTAATAATTACAATCATTATGTCAATTATTACAGGAATACCTTTCAGCATGGAGGTATTTCTATTGAGGAAATGATTGTGCCGGTGGTAAGGTTACAGTCTAAATAGATTTATATTCTTTAGTCATTCCTGACAGCATACTTTTTCAAAAAGTCGAATGCTGTCAGGATTTCTATTTTATCTGAAAAATAAAAATCATCCTGATCTTCAGTTACAATTACAGTGCAATTTGCGTGAAGTGCTGCATAATATTCCAATCCATCTTCGAAATCATTTACTTTTTTATTGGTCGCAGTAGCAATCACTTCTTTTTCGCCGCAAACAGCAATTTTAATATGCTTTGAGAGGAGCACCATTCTTTCTTTGGCAGAAGAAGAACCGTGTTTTTTCTCCGCAAAATAAAAGGCAATTGCCAGACAAACTGCAGAGGTATATAAAGTGAATTTCCTGTTGTCGGCCAGGCTCAAAAGTTTTGCAGCATTCGTATAGAGCGGATATTCCTTGCACAAAACACCAACTAAAATATTTGCATCGAGAAATACTTTCATTTTTTGGATTTAAAGAATTCGTCTTTAAGGTCTTTGCGCGATTTTTTATTAACTGCATACTCTGCTGATCCTTCTGCAACAATGCCCACCCAATCCGAAATGGGAAGATTTTCAATGTTATAAAAGCCGGTGTTGGTGCATTTGCGCAGCAATAGCTCTACCAGTCTGCTGAGGCTCATATTGTTGGCTTCGGCATAGGCTTTGGCTTGTTCTATAACTGCTGTGTTGAGGCGAAGGGTGAGTTTACTATCCATAATTTTCCTTTTATACGTCAAAAATAATAATTTAATACGTCCAAAATACTTTTTTCTCCGATTTTTTTCATTTGGGCTGTGTTTTAATGGTAGTGATTATCTATTATCTTTGCCACCAAACGAAAATTCGAGTCTATGTTGAAAGATGCTGTAGCGCCAAATCATCAAAAAATTTCTTTCGAAGATTTAAAAAAAGAAGTACTGAACGATTATCGCCTTGTAGTGAGCAGCCGCGAGGCCAGCCTTATCGGTCGTAAAGAAGTATTGACCGGAAAAGCGAAGTTTGGCATCTTTGGAGATGGTAAAGAATTGGCGCAGATTGCAGTAGCAAAATGTATGCAACCCGGTGATATCCGCTCAGGTTATTATCGTGATCAAACCCTGATGTTTGCAACAGGAATGAGTGATATTGAAAAGTTCTTTTCTCAACTCTATGCCAATCCGGATGTGGATGCTGAACCATCCACCGCAGGCCGTATGATGAATGGTCACTACGGTACACGTTGGACAGATGAAAACGGAGATTTTAAAGATCTGACGAAAACACCGCAATCTTCCAGCGACATTTCGCCAACAGCAGGCCAGATGGTGCGTGCATTGGGTATGGCTTATGCCTCCAAAATGTACCGCAATGTGGAAGAATTGCAAAGCGGTTTTGAGAAATTTACGAATAAAGGAAATGAAGTTATTTTTTGTACTATCGGCGACGCTTCTACATCGGAAGGTTTGTTTTGGGAAACTGTAAATGCTGCGGGTGTTTTGCAGGTTCCATTGGCCATTTTCGTTTGGGATGATGGCTATGGTATTTCTGTTCCGCGTAAATACCAGACTACTAAAAACTCTATTTCCCAAGCTCTTTCAGGCATGAAATGGGACGAGAAAACAGGTGGTATTCATATAGAAACCATTAAAGGCTGGGATTATGCAAGCCTGGTAAGCACAGTGAAAAGCGGCATTCAGCGTATTCGCGAAACCCACGTGCCGACTATATTCCATATTCAGGAAATCACCCAACCGCAAGGTCACTCTACATCCGGTTCGCACGAGCGTTATAAAAATAAAGAGCGTCTGGATTTTGAAAAAGAGATGGACTGCCTGGTGAAAATGAAGGAATTCATTCTGACCAATGAAATTGCGGACGAAGCAACATTGACAAGCATTGAAGACGAGGCAAAACAAGCTGCCCGCGAAAGCAAACAACGCGCCTGGGAAAAGTTCATTGAACCTATTCGCCAGCAGGTAAGCCAAACAGCTACTTTATGCAATCAGGTAGTCATGCAAGGCAATGCAAATGGAGAGCAAATTGCTTCTTTGGTTCAAAAACTAACTGTTATTAAAGAGCCTATCCGGAAGGATGTTATGCAAACCATCTACAAAGTGTTAGCATTGTGTGCCGGTATTAATAACGAAGCGGTTCGTGCATTGCGCAATTATTTTGATGGTCTGAAAGTGGATAACGAAACTAAATTCAGTTCGTTCCAGCATTCTCAGTCTGCACAAAATGCGCTGAAAGTACGGGAAGTAAAACCTGAGTATAATGATGATACTCAATTGAACGGATATGAAATCCTGAACAAATATTTTGATCATCTGTTTGCCACAAACCCGGCTGTTTTTGCTTTTGGCGAAGACCTGGGAAAAATTGGTGACGTAAATCAGGGTTTTGCAGGATTGCAGGATAAGTATGGTGAATTGCGCATTACCGATACCGGTATCCGTGAGGCCACTATTGTAGGACAAGGCTTAGGAATGGCTTTAAGAGGTTTACGGCCAATTGCAGAGATTCAATATCTTGATTATTTACTGTATGGCTTGCAACCACTTTGTGATGATGTTGCCACACTGCAATACCGCACTTTTGGCGGACAAAAATGCCCGCTGATTATCCGTACACGTGGTCACCGCCTGGAAGGAATATGGCACAGTGGTTCGCCAATGGGAATGATTATCAACAGTATCCGTGGTATGTACCTGTGTGTTCCGCGTGATATGACACAGGCAGCCGGTATGTACAATACTTTGCTGAAAAGTGATGAACCGGGTATTGTTATCGAATGTTTGAACGGTTACCGTTTGAAAGAAAAAGTGCCGACAAACCTCAATGAATTTACTGTTCCGCTTGGTGTGCCGGAAGTTATCCAAAGCGGAGACGATATTACCATCGTTTCTTATGGCTCTACTTTGCGTGTCATCCAGGAAGCAATTGATAATTATCTGGCACCACAGGGGATTTCCTGCGAGGTGGTAGATGTGCGCACACTTTTGCCTTTCGATGTTAATCATGTCATTGTTGAATCGTTGAAGAAAACAAGCCGCATTGTCTTCATAGATGAAGATGTACCAAGTGGTGGAACAGCCTATATGTATCAGCAGGTGATGGAACTGCAAGGCGGTTACCGCTATGTAGATGCCGCACCACGCACCATCAGTGCCAAGGCGCACAGGCCAGCTTATGCAACGGATGGTGATTATTTCTCTAAACCCAATGCAGAGCAAATCGCTGATGTGATTGGTGAAATGATCAGGGAATAATTCAGTTTAATTATATATTTTAGAAGGCCATCCGGAATTTGGATGGCCTTTTTTGTATTGGAGTTCTGCCCAAAAATATCACCCCGTCCAAACCAAAAAATCGCACTACTTTTAGCGTTCAAAATATTTTATGCCTTATGAAGCATTTTCCTGTTAAACTATTTTCAATAATGTCCCTAAGTCTTTTGGCTTCATGTTCGGGCTCCAAACAGCCGGAAACAGCCGTAAAATCTGATAACCCGCTACTGCAGAAAAGCACATTGCAATATCAGGCACCTCCATTTGATTTGATTAAAGATGAGCATTTCGAACCGGCATTCGATGCTTCCCTGAAAACGCATGATGCGGAAATTGAGAAAATTGCCAACAATACAGAAGCACCGACATTTGAAAATACTGTTCTGGCTATTGAAATCAGTGGTGAGGATTATAACCGCGCAACACTGGTGTTTAGCAATCTGACTGGCTCCAATACCAACCCGAAATTGCAGGCTATTGAAGAAAAGTATGCCCCGATTTTCTCGGCGCATACCGACAAGCTATATCTGAACAGTAAAATCTATCAGCGCATCAAAGCGCTTGATTTAAGCAAATTGCAAGGCGAAGACAAACGTTTGACTGAATATTATTTACAGCAGTTTGAGCTGGCAGGCGCTAATCTTGATGACGCCGCCAAAGAAAAAGTAAAGAAAATTAATGAGGAACTGGCCACTTTAGGAACCCAATATACCAACAAGCTTTTGGTAGCCCGCAAAAATGCTACAGTGTATTTTGACACAGAAGCAGAACTGGACGGTTTATCTAAGGATGAAATAGCAGCTGCGAAAGAAAAAGCAGAGAAAGAAAGCAAACCCGGAAAATTTGCTATCGGCATTATCAACACTACGCAACAACCACCTTTGATGACAATGAAGAACAGAGCTTCGAGAGAAAAACTATTCAAAGCTTCGTGGATGCGTGCTGAAAAGGGCGATGATGGTGATACAAGAGCTATATTGGAAAAACTGGCAAGGCTGCGTTTGGCCAAAGCAAAACTCATGGGTAAGAAAAGCTTTGCAGAATGGAAATTGCAGGACCAAATGGCTAAAACGCCTGAACCGGCAATGAACTTGCTGGCGTCTATAGCAACTCCTGCCGCAACAAAAGCAAAAGGCGAGGCGCAGGAAATTCAGAAATTGATTGATGCTCAGAAAGGAGGATTCAAACTGGAGCCCTGGGATTGGGATTTCTATGCTGAACAAGTGCGCAAAGCAAAATACAACCTGGATGAAAGTGAAGTGAAACCCTATTTTGAGGTAACAACTGTTTTAGAAAAAGGAGTGTTTTTTGCTGCAGAGCAGATGTATGGTATCACTTTTAAAGTGCGTAAGGATCTTCCCGTTTATCATCCTGATGTAGTTGCTTATGAAGTGTTCGACAAGGACGGTGCAAGCATGGCCATTTATTACCTTGATTTTTATACCCGCGACAACAAAAACGGTGGTGCCTGGATGAGCAATTTTGTGAACCAATCCCATTACCTGAAACAAAAACCTGTAATCGTCAATGTATTCAATTTTGCAAAACCTGTAAACGGCAACCCTTCATTAATCAGCTTCGACGACGTAACCACAATGTTCCATGAGTTTGGTCATACACTGCACGGGTTGTTTGCCAACCAGAATTATGTAACACTTTCGGGCACAAATGTTCCCCGTGATTATGTAGAATTTCCTTCGCAAATCAACGAGCACGCTGCTCTTGATCCTGTTGTACTTAAAAATTATGCAGTTCACTACAAAACAAAAGAAGCAATTCCTCAGACATTAATAGATAAAATAAACAAAGCATCAACCTTCAATACCGGTTATACCGTTACCGAATTGTTGGCAGCAGCAACATTGGATATGGCCTGGCATACAGTAGAAAATGAGGCTGATTTCAAAGCGGCATTGGAATTTGAAAATGAGGCTTTGAATAAGTATGGTTTGCTGTTGAAAGAAGTGCCTACACGCTATCATACACCTTATTTTGCACACATCTGGGGTGGTGGTTACAGTGCCGGTTATTATGCCTATACATGGAGCAAAACCCTTGATTACAATGTCTACGACTGGTTGAAAGCAAACGGCGGAATGACGCGTGCTAACTGTGATCGTTTCCGTACTTATATTTTGTCTGTCGGCAACAGCGTGGACTTAAACAAAGCGTTTGTGGATATGATTGGCCACGAAATGAAGATTGAACCCTACCTGCAGAATGCGGGACTTAATCCCTAGTAAAAGCTTATCGAACAAAAAATTATACCCCCGGTTTTGCAATTACAGCAAACTGGGGGTATTTCATTTCGTCAAAATATCCAAAAGAAATTAAACTCAGTATTTTCATTTTGATAGTCTTTGCAGGTGATAATCCTTTGATGCAAATCACTTTATAGCCGCAATCTTCAAACATTCTGCGTAGGCTTTTTTGGGTAAACCAACGTAGATGTGTTTTATCCATAATGCCTTCCTGTTCATATTTCCAATCTTTATCAATCAGAATGTTGAAGAAAGAATGGTAATAAAGGACATTAGGTAAAGACGCTATTATTGTTCCATTATTGCTGAGTAAGTTCCTTGCCTGTCGCAGACATTGCCAGGGGTCAGCCATATGTTCCAATACATCATTAAAACAGATGGTATCAAATTTCTTGTTTTCTAAAAAAGGGATTGCATTTTCAAAATAGCTATTGAGTACTTTATCAAGATTTTTTTTGGCAGTAGCCGCAGCTTCTGTATCGGGTTCTATTCCCCAAACGATGCAATCATGTTTTTGTTTTAAGCCCAAGCCAAAAAGTCCTTCACCACATCCTACATCCAAAATTGATTTTGATGCAGATGGTACTAGTTCCTGGATTTCAGGACGTGCATTTGTGTAATAAGCCATAGATTGAGCTGCAAACTACAAAATTGATTTTGTAATAAACGCCGGAACTTATTGCTTTTTGCTGCCGAATAAGATACAACCCAAGGAGAGTCGTACATAGGGTTGGGAGAAGATTTTTTTAATCTCAGCGTCCGTAATATTGCTCAATCCTGACAGGTTTTGCTGAATCATTACATCCAGCATAAGCCGTTGTTTATAAGTATACGAAAAACCCAGACTATACCCGAAACGGAATGGACTGATAGGATTTGAGCTGCCGGGATCTTTATATGTTGAAAATGCTGGTGTGCCGGTATGAGAAAATATGCCTGGTGCCGAAGGGACTGGTTTGGTGGAGTCTTTGGTATTGTAATTGAAAATTGTGTCCTTCATGTTAAGACCATTCAACCGGTTAAGGCTGCTCGTGCTGCTGATTATTTTCCCAAATGTAAAGTTCATGCCAGCCAGCAAAGAAAAGCTATTGTCGACTTTGAAACGGAACAGGAACGGCACTTCTATTTCAACAAAACGTCTTTCTGCCAGTACAGAAGCAACTATCGAGTCATAATTCTGTTGAAAGGCAAAGTCACTGAAACCGGTTGGCTTACCTGTAGTATCGGTTTTAATGTTATACTCGTTTCTTGTTGTGGCACCGGCATCTATAAAGCTGCTTAAAACACTTCCATATTCTTTATTGGTATTTCCAAATTTTATACCGGGTTGCAAAATGAAGCTTATTTTTTTACTGAATTTAACTTCACCAAAGGCAGAACCCACAAACCTGGATGAAGTGTAATTTGCAAAACCTTGCTCATATCCTGCTTTTACTCCAATGGTCATATTCAGGGAGCGCTTGGTTTTGTCTCTTGGTGCTGCGGTTGCTCCACCACCTCCGCCGCTTTCTGAAGACTCTTTTTTAGAATCACCGTTTCCTTTGGCATCATTCTCGCTCAGCACATTCGCAGGTAGTGGTGAACCGGACAATGGGTTTGATGCCCGGCTTTTTTGTATTTTATTCTCAAGTGAAGCTTTTGGCTCCAACGCTTCACTTGCATCGTTCTCTTTACTTTCAGGCTCGTTGTCCTGAATGTCAACTATTTTAGATGGTTCATCTTTTATGTCGTCTTCAAAGTCATCCGGAACACCAGACAATCCACGGGTTTCAGTTTTATTTTCAAGAGTTTTTTTAGGCGCGGAATTCTGCTTCAAGTTTCCTGTTGTTGCTGTAGGTTTTGTAATAGATTTATTTGATATGTTGCCTGAACTTAAGACTTTTTCTAAGCCATTTTCGGATTCAGATTTAGGATTAATTGAAGAAGCTTTTTCCGGTTCAGTCTTTTTGCCCGACTTTCTTAATTTGTCTGCATCTGATTTATCGGTATTTGTTTTCGGACTATTAGTTTTTGTGCTGTTTGCTATGGTCTTTTTGTTTAGCGAATTGTTTTCGCTACTGTTATTATCCTTAGTTCCTGAATTGTTGGAGGGTGCTCTCAGATTGTTTCCGGTTTTACTTTTCTGAGTCGAAGTTTGGCTATTGCCCTTTGAATTGTCGACATTGTTTACAGAAGTATTTGCAGCGGAAGATGCTTGTCTATTATTATTTTGATTCCGGGTATTTCCTGTATTGTTACGCTGAGATGATTTAATTAAACCTGAATTCCTTCCTGTTCTTTTTTCTGTATTTACAGATGTTGAATTTTCTGTAGGTTTATCTAAATCTGTATTACTTAGAATTTTACTTCTCGAATTTCCTGAAGCTGAATTTAGATTGTGATGTGATAAGCCTTCATTATTTCTTTTTTTATTATTTGGGTTTCCAGATATTGTGTTTTTCGCTGGCATTGATAAACCTGCGTTTTCACTTTTGTTTTTAGTATTGGCTTTTGTAGCTGTTTCGTTTAAATATTTAGATTCTGAGGTGTTTTTGCTTTCATTTTGCCCGAAATTATTTCCAGCATTTTCTTCATTTGAGTTTGGTGTTGAAGTTTCTGCTGAATTTAAATTCTCATTGTTTGCGTTTGATGCATTTTTTAATCTTTCAGTAGCAGGAGTTTCAGAAGTGTTTTCAATTTTATTGGTTGATAAATAGGCAGCAATAGACCCACCAATGAACATGGAGAGGACCAAAAGGTACACCCACCAATATTTCTTTTTGGTGTCAGGCCTTTGTTGGTCTAATCTTTTTTCCAATGTTTCCCATACTGATGAAGGTGGCATTTCGGTAGCATTACCGAATTCCTCCTGGAAAAACTCATCAATATTTCTTTTGTTGTCTGTCATTACTTGCTCATTTCAAAGCATCAATTTTTTCTTTTAATCTGCGTCTGGCATCATTCAGGTGCCATCGGCTATTGTTTTCTGTTATTCCCAAATGAATTGCTATCTCTTTATGTGAATAATCGTCAAATACAAACATGTTAAATACACTTCTCTGGGCATCGGGCAACGAATGCACCAAAGCCAGCAATTCTTTATACGCTATCTTACCCACACTGGTTTCAGGAATGGCCACTTCAATTTCCTCTGTGTCAGATTTTATTGCCTGGCTATGTTTTATGCTTTTCCTCAGAAAATCCATTATGGTATTAATGGTTATTCTGTGCATCCATCCTTCAAACGAACCCGTAGCTGCATAAGTATCAAGGTTAGTAAGAATTTTGAAAAAACTTTCATTCAAAATTTCATTGGCATTGCTGAATTCCGGTATATACCTGCGAATTTTTGCATACAGGGTTGGTGCAAAACGATCATAAAGGTCCTTTTGCGCTTTTTTATCCTTTAACCGGCATTGATTAATAAGCAAAGACAAGCCATCAGTATCAATAGCGATACTGCCTTTCGATGAAAGCTGAGGCTGTGGTTTTACTTCGTTCAAGTTATTAATCAGTTAGTTGTACTTCATCTTTACTAATGACGTAAGAGTACAGCAAATTGTTAGCATTCCAAAAGAATTTTTATTTTTTATTTATGAAATTTAAATTTTTGAGTTCTCTTCCTGAAATTGTTTTTGAGTTTTACAAGCCGACAACATTTGCCAGCCAAAACTTTAACTATTTTTGAGCCAACTAAAATCACGAAACACAATGAAATTTCTACTTTGGATTTTGCGCATCATTGTAGGCGCTCTTTTTATTTTCTCAGGTCTTATCAAAGCCAATGATCCTCTGGGACTTAGCTATAAAATGAATGAGTTCTTTGATGTTTGGGGAATGAGCGGTCTGACCAGTATTTCATTAACGCTTTCTGTATTAATGATTGGTTTTGAAATCATTGCTGGTATTGGTCTCTTACTGGGGGCTGCCTTCAGGACATTTTCATTTTTGCTCTTATTGCTGACGCTGTTTTTTACATTTCTGACAGCTTATGTTTATCTCACCGACAAAATTAAAGAGTGCGGTTGTTTTGGTGATTGCATCAAAATATCAAATGCGGAAACCTTCTGGAAAGATGTTGTGCTGACAATCCTGGTTGTTGTTCTGTTTATTTACAGAAAAAGAATTCAACCTGTTTTTAATGGTAAAATCACCTTCGTGCTGATGACCATTACAGTTATTTTCGCTTTCGGAATCCAGTGGAAGACCTTGAACTATTTGCCTTATTACGATTGTCTTGCATATAAAAAAGGGGCTAATATCTGGGAAAAAATGCAGGCACCTCCAGGTTCTACACCTGATGTTTATAAGAATGTAATGACCTATGAAAAAGAAGGTAAACGTCAGGATTTTGACGAAACAAATTATCCTTGGCAAGACTCTACATGGAAATTTGTAGATAATAAACCTGTTTTGATTAAAAAAGGAAATGCAGATCCGGCCATTAAAGATTTTGTGCTGAACAATTACACAGGAAATGATCTTACTGAATCAATTTTAAAAACTCCCGGTTACACCTTTTTCCTTTTTATTAAAGATGTAAAAAAGGCAAGCCGCGAAAACATTGACCGCATGCAAACGCTGATAACTACAGCCAATCAATTAAATGTGCCATTTTATGTTTTGAGTTCTTCTGCAAAATCTGATGCTGATAAATTTGCTGCGGATTATAAATTGCAAGGCGCACAATGGTTGATAATTGATGGAACGGTGAGCAAAACTGCAATGCGTTCAAACCCTGGATTAATGCTTTTGAAAGATGGGACAATCCAAAACAAATGGTCATTCAAAACCTACCCTAAAGGGATGACAATGAATGGAACAACACTGACGCTACAATAAATCAAATTGATTTACTTCTTATTACGAAAAACAGGTTACAGTATTGTCGTGCTTTTGGGCGTGGTAAGCCTTGTTTTCTTTTTGTTTAATGTGCTGCCTGCCGATCCTGCAAGACTTACGCTGGGTCAGAGAAGTGACTTAAGTTCCCTTGAAAATGTGAGAAAGGAATTGCATCTTGATAAAAGCATGGCAGATCGCTATGTGCTTTATCTGAATGACTTGTCGCCTATAGGCATTTGTGGGCAAGATAGTTTGTCAAGAGCAAAGTATGAATATCATCAACTTATTTCGTTAGGTAAAAGTGCTTTGGTTTTTAAGAAACCTTACTTGGGGAGATCTTACCGCACCAAAAGACTGGTGAGTTCCGTTTTAGCTGAAGCTTTACCCGGTACGGCATTACTCGCTGTTACGGCTATGTTGTTCGCAACAGTTTTGGGCATATTGTTAGGCATTCTCGCTGCATTTTATAAAGACTCGTGGGTGGATACTTCTTCGATTGCTGCAAGTGTGGCGGGTATATCGATGCCATCATTTTTTGCAGGCCTTATCATTGCTTATGTGTTCGGGTATCTGCTGCATTCGCTGACGGGGTTGGATATGACCGGAAGTTTATGGGAATTCGATCCATTATCCGGCGAGCGTCACCTTGCTTTGCGTAATTTATTGCTTCCTGCTTTTGCGTTAGGAATTCGTCCATTGGCCATTATTACACAGTTAACCAGGAGTTCAATGCTTGACGTTTTGTCGCAGGATTACATCAGGACAGCCTACGCCAAGGGTTTGAGCAACACACAGGTTATCTGGCGACATGCTTTACCCAATGCACTCAATCCTGTTGTGACGGCAGTGTCGGGATGGATGGCTGAACTGCTGGCTGGTTCGTTTTTTGTAGAATTTATTTTTGGTTGGAAAGGTTTAGGAAAGCTTACCGTAGATGCACTTGATAAATTTGATTTTCCATTGGTGATGGGTGCGGTTTTGGTTTCCGCGCTGATTTTTGTTGTGGTCAGCCTGATTGCTGATTTAATTTATGCCCGTCTGGATCCACGTGTGCGCTTGTAGGTTTTTTATGTAATGAAGGATAAACAGAAAAGTTATTTTACAATTCAATTGAATTATTGGCACAGCAATGTCAACAGGCGTTCTTTGCCTTGGAAAGAAGAAAAGGATCCCTATAAAATCTGGTTGTCTGAGATTATTTTGCAGCAAACACGTGCTGAGCAGGGCTTGAAGTATTACCTGAGCTTCACCGGAACTTATCCGACAATCTGTGATTTGGCGAATGCAAGAGACGAAGATGCTTTCCGCCTTTGGCAAGGATTGGGTTATTATAACCGTTGCAAAAATATGCTTGCAACAGCGCGCTTTATATGCTCCGAATTAAAAGGGCAATTTCCGGCTCAGCATGAAAATATCCTTGCTCTGAAAGGAGTAGGAGCGTATACCGCCGCCGCCATTGCTTCTTTTGCTTTTAATTTGCCTCACGCCGTTTTGGATGGAAACGTGTATCGTGTTTTGTCCCGTTATTTTGGAGAAGAAACACCTATTGACAGTACAGAGGGGAAGCGCTTGTTTGCAACTTTGGCACAGGAGTTGTTAAACATAGAAAATCCTTCTGCTCATAACCAGGCCATAATGGATCTCGGGGCAACTGTGTGTACACCTAAACAACCAAAATGTGATGAATGTCCTTTGCTTAAAAAATGTGTAGCAGCACGGGATAATTTAATTCATTTATTACCCGTCAAGTCTAAAAAGCTGAAAATACAAAACCGCTTTTTCAATTTTTTAGTGTTCCAATTTGGAGATGAAGTGTGGATTGAGAAAAGATCAGAAAAAGGAATATGGCAGAATCTGCATCAGTTTTATTTAATAGAATCTCCGGAAAGTGTTGATAAGCTTGCATTGCAGGAGAATCTGCATTTGGCAGGTTGGAAAACGCTTATCCAAAAGTTTGAGTATTCCGGAAAAATGAAACAGCAGTTGACTCATCAATTAATTCATAGTCAGTTTTATACTGTACAACTATCAGACAAACCTGCTGAACTATCCGCATCGGGTTTTTGGGTACAGGTAGACCAGCTAAAACTTTATGCTTTTCCTAAAACATTGGTAGACTTTCTTGAAGCATCTTTTCATTCATAGCATTCCGGTTTTGCTTCGCAAAATGTTGCAGTTTGTATTGTTTACAAGTGTGTTTTCGTCTTTATGTGCTCTCACGCTATGTATGTCTACCGAGAAACTAATCCTTGGGAAAATACCGGCTGTATTTTCCCCTTTTCATTTATTTATTGTTGGATGTACATTGGTGGTTTACAATGTTCATTATTTAATAAAAAAGTCCACACCTGAACTTTCCGACCAGTTTGCATGGGTACAAAAAAATCAGCGGTTCAATTATTTTTTCTTATTGGTTGGTATTTTATTGTGCGCTTTGTTTGTCTGGCAATTGCCGGGTGCTGTCAAGATTGCCTGTATTGTTCTTGCCGTTATTTCATTTTCCTATTCATTACCGGTTTTGCCATTCCGTAATAAGCATCGTCTGAAGGATTTTGGTTGGTTAAAATTATTGCTGCTTACCATTGTCTGGACAACGGTTACAGCCGTATTGCCTATTCTGTTTTGGGGATTTGATCCATTGGCCTTTCCATTCGAAATATTAATCCGGTTTGTGTTTTTATTAATTCTTTGTCTTGCGTTCGATATCAGGGATCATCAGGTTGATTTAGAAGCCGGAATAGTTACGTTACCTAATAAGATTGGTGTTCGGAACACTTATACGCTGATAAATTTTCTTGCCTGTGTTTTTGTTTTGGCAGGTATTTTTCAGTTTTTTCGATTCGGGATTCTGTTTCGGCTCTTTGATATAATCTTTGTTTCGCTTACTACCATGGTTTCAATATACTATGTCAAAAAATTTCCTTCTGACAAAAACTACATTTTCCTGGTTGATGGGCAAATGATTTTATTAGGATTGCTGACTATCTTTTTTTAGAAAAAGTAAAATCCCTTGAAGCATTGCTGCAACAAGGGATTTGCACTTAATTAAGAACCTTATTCTTTAATAAATGTTTTTGTAGAAAAAATATTTCCCGAGCCAATCTGAATGTTATAAATGCCGGGACTTAGTGAAGAAACATCAATTGAATTTTGCCGGTCCGATGCGATTATTTTACGTCCTGCCAAATCAAATATAGTAGCGCTAAAATCCGTATTCTTATCTATTTGAATATTCAATGTTTGAAAACAAGGGTTGGGGTAGATGCTTGCTTTAGAAAGCAAATTGTTTTCTTCAATCAAAGTTGGGAATCCCTCTTCAAATGAAGCTGTTTTACCGACACTTGGCAAATCTTTATCCGTTGTTCCGCTTCCATCCACGGCATTCAGTATCGCATAAAAGGTTATTTTTCCTGTTCCTTTTGGCGGAGCAATCCATTCAAAGTTTACACTGTAAAAACCTGCTGAGGGTGTAGCATCTAATGGGCTTGTATGTTCCATTATGTTTTGCCCGCCCACTGTCCTGATATCGGTGTTTGTTCCACTGATTTTCCTTAAAGTTCCAGCAGTTGTTTTATCTGCCTTTGTAACTGCTGTCTGGAAGCCAAATTTTGGTCTTAATGGAGGGATATTACATTCTCCATAAACTCTAACGGTATAAAGTTTACCTGGAATGTAATTTCCGGTAACAATAGCCCCGGTAATTTTTTCTTTAACTTCGATAGATACCTGCGTAGCTGTGCTGGATGCACCATGACAGCCGCTACCCGAACAAGTGGCAGAGACGCCATCCGAACCTGTTCTGTTAATTCCGGCAGTACCCGGACCTGCAGAATAACTGCTTATTCCCAGGTAAGTAATTCCGATGGCAGCAGAAAAGAGTAAAACGCGTTTAATCATAGAATCAAATAATAGTTTATAATGGGTATAGGTTTTATCATTCAAAGATAGGGGATAATTATGCTTGTTGCTTGCTCTGATCGGAAGCTTGTCTGTAATAAAAAATCCCTGCAAGATAAACCTGCAGGGACTTATTTTCTGTTTGAAAATAATTATTGTTTTACAAAAGTGCTGGTTTGTCGACCTGCATCTGTTGTAAGCGTTAAAACATAAATGCCATTTTGCAAAGCTGTAACGTCAATTGTTCCTTCACTTTGTGCATTGATAATTACACGACCGGCAAGATCAGCAACACGTGCAGTAAAAGTTTTTGCACTCAAACCCTCTACAGTCAGAAAGTTACTGCATGGATTTGGGAAGATTTTTACTGTAGAATTGACAGATGCAGCAGCAATGCTTGCAGGAGTACCTTCTGTGAAGACACCAGTAGATCCGTTGCTTGGTAAATCGCCACTGGTCGAACCTGTTCCGTCTACAGCGTTAATGATGCCATAAAAAGTAACAGTTCCGGCACCTTTTGCCGGTGCAGTCCAGTTAAATTTAGCGCTATAACTTCCGGCTGAAGGGCTTGCATTGAGGGCCATGCTATGTTCAACTACATTAATAGTTCCAGCCGCATGAACCATTGTGCCGCTTGACGGTATTGCAGAAAGTGTACCGGCATTAGAATTGTCGGATTTTGTTACACCAACCTGAAATCCAAACTTTGGTCTTGATGGTGTCGAAATTCCCCGGATTGTTACAATATAGGCAGTACCGGGAGTGTATTTTCCGCTGGAAACAACTACTGTAGGTGTTGCTGCTTCTGCAATTTCAATAAACGCGGTGGTTGCAGTGCTCGATGCAGCATGGCATCCTCCTGTAGAGCAGTTTGCCGTGGAACCTGCGGCACCTGTACGATTGCCGGCGCCCGACATTGCCGGGCCGCCTGAATAACTGGTAAGGGCAAGTGAGCCGATTCCAATTGTTGCACTGAATAATAGAATTTTTTTCATAGGTTAATATATTTTGAGAATAAAAGAAATTAGTGACCAAAGATAAACAGTGTGCCAATAGGTAGTGAGTAATTTCGTTCCTAAAAATGGCACTTTTGAGCCCATTGTTGGTATACACGAGTAAACCTTCATCGGCAGGGAAGTGGTTGTTTTGCGAAATGGAGTGTGAAATAGGTCGTTCACTCGCTATTTCTTAATTTTGCTTTTTTGGCAAATTATTTCCTGTTTGCTGATTTTATTTATTGAGTCATTTAAAATTACTTTTCCCAGATGGGGCATAAAAAATTAATTCGCTTTCGTGCTGTAGATACTTTTTCAAACGTATTGCAATATCCAAAACACATGCCTGGAAAATGGCATGAACATTTTCAAAACAATAATCCGATAACGCTCGAACTTGCTTGTGGAAAAGGGGAGTATAGTGTAAATCTTGGCCGTCAGCATAAAGATCATAATTATATCGGTGTTGATATCAAAGGCAACAGGATTTACAATGGTGCAAAAATATCTTTAGAAGAAGGATTGAAAAATGTAGCCTTTGTAAGAGGTCAGATTGACCATTTAAGCGAATATTTTGCCGTTCACGAAGTGGAGGATATCTGGATTGTATTTTCCGATCCGTTTTTGCGCAAACCCAAAAACCGCTTAACACACCCACGCTTTCTTTTTATTTATCAGAATGTGATGAAAAAAGGTGGTGTTATCAAGTTGAAAACGGATTCGAAAGAGTTGTATGATTTTACGCTTGACACCATACAAGAACAAGCTTGTACTATCGTTGAGAATATAGCTGATATTTATGGAAAAGGGATGGCAACAGGACCTTTGGCTATTCAGACTTTTTATGAAAAAATGCATCTCGCTGAAGGAAGGACTATTTATTATCTTTCATTTACCCTTCCGGAAACTACCATTATAGTACCTCAGAGAAAGGCAAAAACGGAAGAAGAAGATAATGCAGATGAATAGTAACGAAGATTATTATCTTTTGCCCGATGGTCGTTTGGTTTTTACTGAAAAGTATCATTTGAAAAGAGGGTACTGTTGTGGTTCAGGGTGCTTGCACTGCCCTTATGACTTTGAAAAAGTACCTCATCCCAAAAGAGAAGAATTAATACAGCAAAGATTGAAAAATGAAACAAAGCGGGGTTGATAAGGGGGATGTTTATGATGCGATTTACGAAATCGTTAGGCACATTCCGGTAGGGAAGGTGACTTCGTATGGTGCTATAGCGGCCTCAATCGGATTGCGCTCGGGTGCGCGTCTGGTGGGTTTTGCAATGGGTCAGTGCCAGAATGCCACACCTTCTGTTCCGGCACACAGGGTGGTCAACAGCTCGGGTGTGTTGACCGGAAAATTTCATTTTTGTCCGGCTGAAAAAATGCAGCAATTGTTGGAAAAAGAAGGTGTTGCAGTTCGGAATGATAAAGTGGTAGGTTTTAAAGAAAAGTTTTGGGATCCTAAAACTGAATTGTGATTCGGTATTTTCAGGTGTTGATTTTTTTCGAATTCTAACGTTAAAATAATTTTTAGATTCTGAAACTGTGAATAAGTAGTTTACTTTTGACTCACACAAAATCATCTCAAAATGACCAGCAAGCATCATCATTACACTTTAGATGTAAAGTGGACCGGCAATAACGGAATTGGAACTGAAAATTATGAAGTTTATAGTCGCAGCCATTCTATTCAGGCTGCTGAAAAGCCTATAATAGAAGCTTCTTCAGATGCTGCATTTCGCGGGGATGATACAAAATATAATCCTGAAGAACTTTTTGTGGCTTCACTTTCCTCATGTCACATGTTGTGGTATCTTCATCTTTGTGCCGATAATGATATTGTTGTTCACAGTTACGAAGACAAGCCTGAAGGGACATTGTTGGAACCAAACGCAACTCCCGGCCATTTTTCCAAAGTTGTGTTGAATCCTGTAGTCAGGGTTTCAGAATCCTGGATGCTGGAAAAAGCACATCTGTTGCATGAGGAAGCACACAAAAAATGTTTCATTGCCAATTCCTGCAATTTCCCTGTTTCTATAATGCCAATCTGCACTGTTGGTACAATTTAATTTGAAAAATCAAAACTGATTTATGCTCCATAAAACCAAGATAGTGGCCACTGTTGGCCCTGCCTGCAATACTTACGAAAAATTACTGGCGCTTGTTCAGGAAGGAGTGAATGTTTTCCGGCTGAATTTTAGCCATGGGACGCACGAGCAACATCTTGAAGTGATTAAACACATCAACAAAATCAATTCGACTTACCCTTTCAATATTGCAATTTTAGCCGATTTGCAAGGTCCGAAATTGAGGGTCGGTGAAATTGAAAATGAAGTGTTGCCCTTGCAAAGAGGCGACACGTTTTATTTTACCAATGAATATCGTCTTGGTAATCTTGACGGTGTTTATTTGTCTTATCCCAACTTTCACAACGATGTAAAAGTTGGTGAAACGATAATGATTGATGATGGTAAAATTGAAGTAAAAGTATTGGAAATCGGAGCAGATACCCGGGTGAAAGTTGAAGTAACGATGCCTGGTGATTTAACCTCAAAAAAAGGAATTAATCTGCCTGATACAAAAATTTCTCTGCCATCGCTGACCGAAAAAGATCTTGCCGATATCGACTTTATTGTACTCAACAGCATTGATTGGGTGGCGCTGTCTTTTGTGCGTACTGCAGCAGATATTACCGGCCTTCGCGAAATTTTGAAATCAAAAGGGCACGATGCCAAGATTATCGCCAAAATAGAAAAACCCGAAGCTCTGGACAATCTGAGAGAAATTATTCTGAGCTCAGATGCAGTGATGGTTGCCCGTGGAGATTTGGGTGTAGAATTGCCACTCGAGCGAATTCCAATGATTCAAAAGAACATTATCCGCAAATGCATCCATCGGGCCAAGCCTGTCATCATTGCGACGCAGATGATGGAAAGTATGATCGAGCGAACCCGCCCGAACCGAAGCGAAATTACAGATGTTGCCAACGCCGTGCTGGAAGGTGCAGACGCAGTAATGTTGAGTGGCGAAACAGCTATGGGAAATAATCCTGAGTTGGTAATCCGTACGATGGTTAATATTATTAATGAAGTTGAGAAAGAAGAAACGGTTTACAATCGTAACCTTGTACCACAAGCACATTCACCTTCTTTTTTGAGCGATGCTTTGTGTTATAATGCCTGCGAAATGGCGAAAGATGTGAAAGCAAATGCATTGATCGGAATGACGCAATCCGGGTATACCGGATTTATGTTATCCAGTTTCAGACCGCATTCTCCGCTATTTGTATTTACTAAAACGCAAAGCCTCGTGAATCAGCTCAGCCTCAGCTGGGGTGTTCAGGCTTTTTATTATGAGGTGGAAGAAGATATTGATAAAATGATTGTTGACCAGATTGAATTTCTGAAAGAGAAAAACCTGTTAAAAGCAGGTGATGTGGTGGTGAACACCTGCAGTACGCCTGTTTTGGCGCATTTGCCCACCAATACTTTGAAGATTACTAAAGTGCAATAATTATCTTAAGGCAATTACATAATCCTTTTACCAAATGGCATCAACGATAATTCTATTAATTTGAAATGCTGTTTGGCAAAAGGAATACCAATAATGGTGAGGGTTAAAAGAATGCCCCAGAATAAATGGTTTAATGCTGTCCAGAGCCCGCCACATAATATCCATATGATATTTGCAAACAGAGAAAAACACCCGGAAGCACTTTCTGTCGTCACGATTTTTTTGCCAAAAGGGAACAGTACCATGCCTGCGATTTTGAAGCACTGCAGACCAAAAGGAAGCCCGATAACCGTTATGCAAAGGATAATGCCACCAATTACATAACCTAAAGCTGCAATTAATCCACCAAAAATGAGCCAGATGATATTTCCTAAAAAGTTCATTAAGCAAATATAAGTTGGTGAAATTATTGATTGACAGATTAATTTTACAATAGAAATTAAATGAGTAAAGATTTTATTGTCGAAGATCAATCCTTCAGCCAAACTGACTTTTCTGTTTCCGGTTTAAACGCTGCAGAATATGAGAATTGTACATTTGAACAATGCAGTTTTTCGAATGTTGATCTTGCACGGCTCGTTTTCACTAATTGTGTTTTTGAGGCTAGTAATTTTAGCCTGGCAAACATTAGTAATACTGCATTCCGGGAGGTGAGCTTCAAGGGTTGCAAAATGCTTGGTTTGCATTTTGATGAGTGTAATCCATTTTTATTTTCTGTTTCATTTGTTGATTGTCAATTAAACCTGAGCTCTTTTTATAAAATGAAACTGAAGAAAACGACTTTTAATAATTGTAATTTACTGGAAGTCGATTTTACTGAAGCAGATTTAACGCAATCAGTTTTTGAGTGTTGCGAAATGTCAGGCGTTATTTTTGATCGTAGTATTCTGGAAAAGGTTGATTTTACGAGTTCATTTAATTATGCAATAAATCCGGAAACAAACAAGATTAAGAAAGCTCGCTTTTCGAAGGAAGGCGTAATCGGCCTTTTAAATAAATACGATATCATCATTGAATAAAAAAGGAAACGCCACTCAAAATTAGAGTGGCGTTTCCAGCATTTATAAAATTTAATTAGTTTTTCATCAATTCGAAGTTAGAGCTAAGGGAAACTTCATCGCCCAGCATGGCACTTTTTTCGCCAACACCAAACTCAGAACGTTTAACAAGCCCCGAAACTTTAAAACCTGCCATTGTTTTTTTGCTCATCGGATTTTCACCAACACCATTCAAGGTAGCCGTCAATACAACGGGTTTGCTTACACCGTGTAAGGTAAGAATACCATTAACAGTATAGTTTTTGCCATTTGTTTTTTTGATTGAAGTACTTTTGAATGTCATGCTCGGGAATTTTGCAGCATCAAAATAGTCGGCACCTTTGATATGGCCATCACGCATATCATTGTCAGTATTTACACTGTTTACATCTGCAGTCAATTCAATGACAGCATCAGTAAAGTCTGGTTTTGAAGAAGTAACTTTTACATCAAAATTTTTGAATGAACCTTCAACTTCAGATATTTTCATGTGTGTAATAGAGAAACCCAATTTAGCATGAGATTTGTCTAAAGTCCAGGTTTGAGCAAAAGCTGCAGAACTTGTTATGATTGTTGCACCGCAGATAAGAATTAATTTTTTCATCAGAATTAATGGATTTTTTTATGAAGTGCAAAGCTAATTAAAATAGTATCGAAAATATACTACTTACCGAAAGTATAGTGGTTTCGTTTTGTAAAGCAATTATTGTACGTTTATGTTTTCAAAAACAGATTTACCGATAGAAAATGGAAGAGTTAACAAAAGAACAATGTACTAAATCCTTACTGCCTATCCGGGATGCATTAGATGTCATCAACGGCAAATGGAAGCTCCATATTATTGGCTCATTATTACATGGGAACAGAAGGTTCAAGGATTTGCAACGCGACATCAATGGCATCACAGCCAAAATGCTTTCACAGGAATTGAAAAGTCTTGAGATGCATGGTTTGGTGAGCCGTACTGTGTTTGACAGTTCGCCTATTGTGGTAGAGTATGCCCTTACGCCTTACGGCACAACCTTAAAAAAGCTCATGGATGAGCTGCGTATCTGGGGTACGGAGCATCGTAATCGTATTATTGGTCCCACAAAGTAAATTTCGATTAGCTTTTGTTCAATTTTCCTTTTAATTAAGGATATTTGTATTGTTTATTTTTTTTTATTTCTAACAACAAGATTTCTAATGAGGTTTTTTTCTATTTTATTGTTTTGCTCTTTTTTAATTTTAAAGGCGAACGCAGCTCCGGGTGACACAACCTGGGTTCAGGCAAACATTAATCAGCTCGATTATTTCAACAATTTTGATACGACAGTAAAATTTCCGGACGGGAGTAAAAAATACCGAAAGATTATTATGGTTTTTACTTTAGGTAAGTATGTTTGCCCGGGAACACCCACTTATTGTTCCGACTGGGATTATACGGTTCAAACCTACGCTATGAATAAAGTTGGCGATACAGTTGAGCTTGGTCGATTAATTACCCCATACGGAAAAGGAGCAAGAATGCCCGCCAGCTGGCAGCAGGATTATTTTTTTGACGTAACGGATTATACAACTGTATTAAGGGATTCTAATAAAATCAGAATTCATTATTCAGGATATTCAGGTGGTTTTACTGCTAATATCCGTTTTGCTATGATTGAGGGAACGCCGGAACGTGATGTGATTGGAATTAAATCAATGTGGGATGGTAGCTTTGCTTTCGGTGCAGCTGCTAATCCGATTGATGCAAAAGTAGCTGCAAAAACGCTCACAGCACCAGCAGGAACATCAGCCGCTACTTACCGGTTAAATATTACAGGCCATGGTAGTGATCCGAATGGTTGTTCAGAATTTTGCCAGAAATATTACCGTGTAATTAAAGACGGTTCTATGGTAAAAGAAAAATTAATCTGGAGAGCAAATTGTGGATTGAATAATCTTTATCCTCAAAGTGGGACCTGGATATATGACAGAGGTAACTGGTGTCCGGGGGATTTAGTTCATACTAATTTCCATCCTTTGCCAGGTGTAACTGCCGGAGGTAATTTTGATTTGGGAATGACCTTTGAACCATACACTTCTACCGGTGCTGCGGTGTACACTATCTACGGCGCTGTTGTTTATTATGGGGGAATGAATAAAACGCTGGATGCTTCTTTGGATGAAATCATTGCACCAACCAATTATGATGGTAATTTTCGCGAAAATGCAAGAATAGGATATACAACAGTTAAGATAAGAAATACAGGAAGCTCTGTAATAAATAACATTCAGTTTTCTTATGGTGTAACCGGCCAGCCCATGACAACCACAACCTGGAGTGGAGTTCTAAATCCATTGACTGATACTGTAATCGATTTGTATTATGCCATTTCTTTAACCAAAGCCACCGGAACCAATGTGCCATACGAAGTAAATATAGTAAGTGTTAACAGTTCAACTGATAATGATGCAACCAATAATAAACTTACAACCACATTTACACCTGCTCCGGTTTGGCCTACTAACATTACAGTTATTTTCAGAACAAATGCAGCATCTATTGGCGGTGTAAGTGAAACAGAATGGCGGATTTTTGATGAAACAGGTGCAATTGTTAAACAAAGGATTAACAACGCTGTGAGCACTAACTATGCCGATACATTTGATTTGAAAGAGGGTATTTATAAACTGGCAGTCACTGATGCTGGTTGTGATGGTTTGAATTTTTGGGCAAATCCATCTGCAGGCTCTGGAAGCATTCAGGTGAAACCAACAATCTTTACAACAATGGCTTTGAGAGGATATTTTAGCGGAGATTTTGGTTGCGGATTTAATCAGTATTTTAAAGTAGGAAATCCGAGCACGGGAATTATTAATTATAACGCACCGGAAATTTCAAGTTTAAATGTTTATCCTAATCCGGCAAGCGATGAGGTGACCATTCATATAGATGGGGTTGCTACTGTAAAAGGGAAACTTGCTATTACTGACAATACCGGGAAATTGGTTTATAATCTAGATGTTTCACAGAATACAATAAAACTTGATGCAAAGTCGTTCCAAAGTGGACTTTACTTCGTAAGTTATCAAAGTAATTCATTGGCTCAACCAAAAGTGACTGCAAAACTATCAATTATTAAATAATTTTTTAACTGTCAACCATGAACAGGCATACTTTTAAATTGAGTTTGTTGGCTTCTGTTTTTTTGTTTGCCTCGTGCACTAAAAAAAACGGAGAAAACAATGGGCTGAATAATGCCAATAAACAGCCATTCGATATTATGTCTACCAAATCAGGCTCCTGGTGGTTATATTCTGCTGACGATGGCTCTGTATTTTACCGTTATGCTACCGGAAAAGATTCCTTAGTTGCAGGTTTGACGTACGCTTATTTTTATCGGATTGATACAACCTCAACAATGAGGGAACATATACCGGAGTATTTTGGTAAAAATGATGGTAAATATTTATCTCTCATTGATGTGGATGGAAAAGAAAAGGATTACATAACTTATGTAATTTTGAAAGAAAATCCATATACAGGCCAGTCATGGACTAACACAGAAACCAAGAAAATTCAAGGATTCAATGTGAATATGTATATTGAAAGCAACGTGATTAATGCAAATGAATCCATAACTTCCAATGGGAAAACTTACGACTCTATTGTACATGTGTATAATAAATTACAGGCTAAATTGCCAACCATGTTAGCTTATACAAACTGTGGTGTACTTGAAGTTTGGTTTAAGAAGGGAGTAGGGATTATTAAAGATAAAGGCAACATTGAAATTGCACCTGCCGGAGTTACTTTGGTTAAAAAGGATTACGGGGATATTTTGTTGGATTATTACAAAGCACCTTAATCAATATATCATTCCTGATATTTTTGAAATCAGCCAAAAGAATTCATCATTTCTTTTGGCTGATTTTTTAGATAAAATTCAATTTAATCCTGATGCTACTGCTTCGTCCCTTATCGTCTGTGCAGGAAATTTTGAGCAAAGGGTCATTTGGTGTAAAAAGAAATTTCTCTCCTGAAGCTGAGCTTCCGATATACTTATCGTTAACGTACCAATACACTTGCCTGACGTCATTTCCGGCATTGCAAGCCAGTTGTAATTGCTGTGCCTTGTCTACCATTAGATAGGTCATTCCATTTTGAAGACTGGTGATTACTGGCGCTTTTCCGTCAAATAATCTTCCGCAGGCGGCATTGTGTGGTGGGATTTTTATATAAGAAATATGCCTGGTGTCATTAAAAGCCGCAAGCTCCGGACTAACGTTTTCATACATTTTTGTTTTGTATCCTGTAGCGGGCAGGCAACTTGTACAGTAAGAAAATTTTTGGTCTGTTGACAAATAAACTGTTTTTTGATGATCACAAATATCATTTGACGAAATACCACTGATAAAATAGTCTGACACCTGATCGGTACATTCTTCCATTGGAATTTCCCCCGATTTGCTGCATACCAATCTTGAAGAAAGTTCAGCAGGTGCCTTCAGCCATTCGTGCCTGGAGTTTTTGTCAATCGCATTAAAC
>DLGS01000388.1 GCA_002482815.1 Bacteroidetes bacterium UBA7688 | reverse complement strand
GCAGCAGAGATGGCAAAATACTTCGTCCCTAAATAAGAGGCAAGCACACTGGCTATCGGAGTGAATAAAGAGAATAAAATCAGCAGACCCAAAGATTCAACTCCTTTCCCTTTTACAGATTTTATCATTGTAGCAACAATAATAATCTCAGGCAATTTGTGGGTGGCAACAGCCAGATATAATGCCGAATCAGTTCCGGGATTGCGATAATTAAAACCTAAAGGAAAACCTTCCATCAATGCATGAACACCCAGTCCGGCCAAAATAGAAAATAAAGGAATAGTATGATTATGCGTATGCACGTGACTATGTCCATGCTCAACCCCATGCGTAAATCGCTGAATCAATAACTGAAGGAAGAAACCGATTAAAATATAAAACCCGGCTTTATGCCCCTGGTCTTCCACCGTTTCGGGTATCAGATGCAGAAAAGTGATACTTAACAAGAAGGAACCGGAGAATGCCAACAACAGGTTCATCTTCTTTTCGTCGATGAACTTGATTTGCATGGCCAGAAAACCTGCGCCAAAAGTTACGAGAAATAATAATAAATTAGGTATCAGGTGAGACACTATGGATATAAAAATTAGGCAGCAAAGGTAATTGAAAGCATAGGATTACCACATAAAAAAAACGTGTTGCCGTATAGACAACACGTTTTTTAACGATTTTAAAAATATAAACTAAAGTGTTTCCAAAACAGCATTCATATTGCGGACAGCTTCAGCTGATTTATTGAATTCAGCTTGTTCAGCATCGTTCAATTTGTAATCGATGATTTTTTCCCAGCCATTGCTTCCTATTACGACAGGAACGCCAAGGCAAATATCTTTCTGGCCATATTCGCCATCAAGCGCTACGCAGCAAGGGAATACTTTCTTCTGGTTGCGTACAATGCTCTCAACCAAAGCAGCACCTGCAGCACCCGGAGCATACCATGCTGAAGTACCCAATAATTTAGTCAGCGTAGCACCACCAACCATTGTGTCAGCCGCTACTTGTTTCAATTGTTCTTCGTTCAGGAAGTTAGAAACCGGCGTACCATTCAAAGTAGCCAGACGAGTCAAAGGAATCATTGTTGTATCACCATGACCACCGATAACCGTAGCGTGCAAATCGCTTTGTGAGCAATCCAATGCTTTTTGCAAGTAAGTTTTGAAACGTGCGCTATCCAGGATACCGCCCATACCAATTACTCTGTTTTTTGGTAAACCTGTAGATTTCAATGCCAGATAAGTCATTGTATCCATTGGGTTTGAAATCACAACGATAATGGTATCAGGAGAATGTTTCAACAGATTTTTAGCCACATCTTCAACAATCTTTGCGTTTGTACCAATCAATTCTTCACGTGTCATTCCCGGTTTACGTGGAATGCCGGAAGTGATTACACAAACAGCAGAACCGGCTGTTTTGCTATAATCTCCAGTAACACCAGTGATGCGGGTATTGAAACCCAACAAAGAAGCTGTCTGGGTCAAATCGAGCGCTTTACCTTCTGCAAATCCTTCTTTGATGTCTACCAATACAAGTTCTTCAGCGATTTCGCGTCTTACAATGTTGTCGGCACATGTAGCGCCTACTGCGCCCGCGCCTACTACTGTTACTTTCATTATTTGTTTAATTTTTAATTAAAGTGAAAAGATTGTTTTTTTAAGCGCAGCAAAGGTAGGGTTTTTGACAATTTTGTGCATAGAAATATCCGCACAAAAAGATGATATTAATCAATGGGTTAAAAAATTACAGCTTTACTATATATAAACGGAAAATGCAGCTGTAGAATCATAAAACAACTGCATTCCGTACATTCCAATAGAAATATTAATCCGTTTTGGTGATTTTTTCTATAGAAATAAGGTTATTTGATTGATCCATAATCCTGAAAATATACGTTCCGCTTACAAACCGGCTCAGGTCAACTGCATTTATGCCCTTTTCACTTATTACAATCCTGCCGGTCACATCCGACACGATTACGTTCAAATCTGTCGCAGCCTCCAGATGAACTACACTATTGGTTGGATTCGGATAAATCTTCAGTTCTGTTTTAGAAACCGTTTGCATCCCTGTGGATTGAATATAATTAATCGTATCTGAATTGATAATACAACCGTTTTCGTCACTCACCTCAACATAATAATATCCTGAGCCGGCCATTCTGTGGATGTTCTTATTGGCGCCGGTTAATTTCTTAAAGTTGAAATACCATTGGTAATATCTGTATCCTGAAGCTACAGACAAAATCGGGTCTGCATTCACTATGATGGGTTTAGAAGGGGAGGGATAATTAGTCACCACACTCCTATTTGTCGTGTCAATACAGCCATAATTATTGGTGACAATTACATAATAAGAACCTGCAGCGCTTGCATTTTTCAGGTTTTCTTTCATCGTAGCAGAACCAAGCGGGCTACCGTCTTTCATCCATTCAAATAAATAGGTGATAAAACCAGGATGGGCGGTGAGGAGTACAGAACCTTCTTTACAGATTTTGGCTTCGCTTGGCGACAAAATGGGTGGTTTGGTCGTGTCCTGCCGTACATAGACTTCGGTCTGTGCTTTACATCCATAGACACTTGTTACCGTAACGCCCCAGTTGCCCGTCATACCTGCAGCGATGGTATCTGCAGTTGCGCCGGCAATATTTGTTCCGGCAAATTTCCATTGGAATGATGTGGCTGCAGGTGCGATAGCTTTTAAGGTTACTGTCAGGGCTTCGCAATAAATAAAACCGTAGGGAGACAGAGAGTTAATTGTTACAACAGGTAAGGGTTGAACATTAACAGTGAGCCCAGCGCGTGGACTTTCGCAATTGAAACTTGAAGACTGGCTGACATAATAGTTAGTGCTTCCCAGGCTGCTTGTTGATGGTGTGGGTGCTGTAGAACTTCCTGTTCCCCCTGAGGCTGCCGAATACCATTTCAGATTTGTTCCGGAAGCGGTTAATGCACTGGCCGTCGCTCCGATACAAAGATTGAGTGGAGAAACGACTGTTGGCGCTGCCGGAATCGGATTCACATTTACAGCAATCAAAGCGCGTGGGCTTTCACAAAATGTAGTAACATTTGTTTGGGTAACATAATAATTGGTGCTGCCTAATGCTGATGTAGAAGGCGTTGGAGCTGATGCGCTTCCTGTGCCGCCGATCGCAGCATTGTACCAGAGCAAACCCGTTCCGGTAGCCGATAATGCAGATGGCGTTGAACCAATGCAATAGCTGACTGGTGTGGTTACAACTGGTGCAGAAGGAAGTGGATTGATGTTTACCGCCAGCAAAGTTCTGCTGCCTTCGCAACCGGAAGAGGATTTTGCACTGACATAATAATTAGTTGTGCCTGCCGTGGTCGTTGAGGGTGTTGGCGAAGAGAGGACACCTGAACTCACTGTATA
>DLGS01000030.1:10123-14198 GCA_002482815.1 Bacteroidetes bacterium UBA7688 | reverse complement strand
GGCATTCAGTCGAAAATTCTTCCTAAATTTCCTGTCTCCCAGTAATCTGTTTACAGCACTGGCCAATTGCTGCGAATTGCCAAAATCAATCGTCAGTCCTGTGCCATCCTTTAATAATTCCACCGCATGCGGAATAGGAGTGGATACAATGGGGCAGCCACAACTCATAGCATACGAAAATGTTCCGCTTACAGCCTGGTTCGGATCTTTAGAGGTGAACAGATAGATATCCGAAAGTTGCAGGTACTGCAATAATTCTTCCAGACCCAAAAACTCATTGACAAACAGGACGTGTTTTTCAAGTTTCAATTCCCGTACTTTATACTCCAGCATTTCCCGGTATACCTCAGCTTCCTGCTTCACAATATTCGGATGCGTTTTCCCTAATATCAGGAACAAGACCTCGGGATGCTCGGCAACGATTTCGGGCAATGCGTCCAATGTAGTTTCAATGCTCTTTCCCGAACTCAATAAGCCGAATGTCGACAGAATTTTTTTGCCCTTGAAATGAAATTTCTTTTTCAGTAAGGCCTTGTCAGTGTATTTTACCAGATGTGTACCGTGGGGGATAATGGCAATTTTAGTTTCGTCGATTGAATAATCCCTGACTAATATAGAAGAGGAGGATTTTGTCATGACCACAATTCCATCTACTTCATTCGCAATGGCTTCCACTTTGCTTTTCAGCCCATCATCCGGCTTAGGCAGTACCGTATGAAATACAATAAGTTTTGGTTTTTCAATTTCAACCAGAAAATGCTGGAAAGCCCTTTCGTTTTGGGCAAAAAAACCAAATTCGTGCTGGATAAATACGAGTGCTATCGCCGGATTTTGATTAATGTATGATGCAAGTTGTTTGAATGAATCCGCATCACTGGTGTTCAATATAACAGGAACTTCTTCAGGATAAATATAGTCTTCCTGCCCGTTCTCAATGGGGCATATTGTAAGCTTAAATGAGTTTTTGTATTTGTTTTTTAACGAAGCAATCAAATCTGAAGTATAGGTAGCAATACCGCACTCTTTTGGCGGGTAGGAACTGATAATCAAAATTTCAGGAAGTGAATTTTCTCCCTGAAAGTGCTGTTCAGCTTTAATGCCTGCTTCATTCATGCTATCATTTTTCATCTTGCGTTTTGTTTTTCAAAAGGTCAGTTATTAGTTCCGATAGTTTTATGGAGCAAAGTGCAATATGCTCGTCAGCTGCGCCATAATAGATAAAAAGATCGTCACCTTTTATGACTGCCCCTGTTGGGAAGCAGACATTATTTACTTCGCCTTCCACTTCCCATTTTTCTTCCGGCGAAAACAGCGGGTAGGCTAGGCGGGCGATTTCCTGTTTGGGATTGTCTAATGCAAACAAGGCCGCACATGCTGAGTAAATATTGCCTGTTTCGTTTGTTTCTACGCCGTGGTATATAATCAGCCAGCCTTCCTCTGTTTCAATTGGTGGACAACCACCTCCCACATAGCTTTTCTCGTGCCGGTATTTTGAGGTCAGAAAAATTCCTTCATCAAAATGATTGAGATAATTATTCCAGTATTCCGCTGTCAATTCCTCAATACTGTTTACGGCACTGATCTGAATATCCGGTTTAATCCTGTGCAGAAAATATAATTGACCATTGATTCTTCTCGGGAAAAAAATCAGGTTTTTATCCCATAGTAATGGAGAATGGTGGTGAGAGTCTGGTTTTACCGGTGGCAGATGTGTGATGCTTTCAACATAGCGCGGATAGCATTCACAGGTTTTTATATGCGCCAGAAAGGTATTAATAGAAACCTGTGGGACGATAATTCCTTTCTTTTCGAAATGTTCCAGATCTTTTGAAACAGCAAGAGCTCCCATTGCATTAATTCCATCATAGGCTGTATAGGATAAATAGTATAGACCATCTATTTTGACAATCCTCGCATCTTCCATTCCCTGACTCTCGTATTCAAATTGCGGCGATAAAAATGGTTCCTTTAGCCGGTAGGCAATTGTTTTTGGATCTGATAACCTGCAGTAGCCAATTGTTGAAAAATTTCCATTGCCTACAGATCTTTGAAAAACATGAATATCATTGCCAATGGCAATTACTGCGGGATTCAATACGCCTTCAATTTCAAAAGGTAATCCCGATTTGTGAATGACAATGCCTTCTTTTTTTACTGCTACCATTCTAATGGTTTAATATTTAATCAATTTTCTTCTGTGTCCCCTTCTTCCTGTTCTTCCTCCAGGTTGTTATGATTGTCCCCTCCGATACTGTAAAAATTATTTTCTTCATCCTCTGAACCTATCATTTCATCTTCATCGTCAAGTTCCGTACCCGGAACATCTAAATCATTCTCTGTAGAAATTCCCCGTTTGTTCAGTTCGTTCGGCAACTCCTCTTTTGTATTTTCAGTTTTAAATGATGCCGGATCTTCCGGATTAATCTCTGATTCCTTCTTTAATCTGTTGTACACATCTTCATCCGGCGGATAAGAAGGATAATCGGGAAAGAACATCTCATCATCAATGTAATGGCTCATAAAATGAAATTTTTATTGTTGTTGAAAAATGATTTATTGCTTAAATCGGATTACTAGGTGTGTTATTACTATAGGAGATCAACAGGTTTTTCAGTGATTCATAATATTCATTCAGATTTTTACGGTCGATCTCAGGGTCATTTATATTTGGGTTTGAGTCTGGCATTTCCGTAATGTATTTCATCAATTCCGGATGATGCGCTTTGATTTTCATCGTTATTTTCAAAATGTCATCTGTCAATTCGTGCATCGTTTTCATAAAAAAAAATTTAAAATGAGGAGAGAGCAGAACTATTATTCTGCCTTCAAAGATCTAATGCTTGTGGATTAATCCTCTTACACGATTATATTATGTCTTTATAAAATTCACATCTCGCCAAGCGTTTTTTTATGATATAATGCCGGATAATAATGAATGGATTAATAATGTTTGGTTTAGCCATTGATTAAATTATTAAAATTGGTTTATGCAAGGGCTTTTTTATGGGTATTAGAATTTACATTTGCCGAAATTAAAGGGGAGCGAATGGCAGTAGCACCGGAGCAAATGGAACTGCTTGAACAATTCGAGCATTTCTACGCTACCAAAGACAGGGAACAATTAATAGCCCTACTCGACGAGCAACAAATCAGTGATATTGCTGACTTGTTAAGCGAGGAGGCTGATTATGCTTTTACTGCTTTCGACCTGATGCCCATTCATCGTTCTGCAAGCGTGTTCAAAATTCTGGACCAACAGGTTCAGGAGGATGTAATCAAAGAATTACCACCCCAAAAGGTGGCCGAACTGCTGAACGAACTGCCGGCGGATGACCGTACCTCATTCCTGGAAGAATTGCCCAGTAACACGGTAAAAGAACTGATTAAGCTGCTGGATCCCGATGAACGTCGCAAAACACTCATCTTATTAGGTTATAAAGAAGACTCAGTCGGTCGTTTGATGACGCCCGATTATATTGCTGTTTACGAAAACTGGTCGGTGCAAAACGTGCTCGACTATATCCGCAATTTCGGAATGGATTCCGAAACGATTGATGTGATTTATGTTATCGACGAGCAGGGAAAGTTTATTGATGATGTAAGAATACGCGAATTTATCCTCCGCAGTCCCGATACGTTGGTGTCTGATCTGATAGACGGACGTTTTATAACCTTGAATGTAAACGATGATCAGAGTGTGGCCAATGAGGTGTTCAAAATGAATAACCGCGTGGCTTTGCCGGTTGTCGATAATGATAATGTTCTGTTGGGTATCATCACTATTGATGATGTCTTGTGGATAACCAATGAGGAGTATACAGAAGATATCCAGCGAATCGGGGGTACAGAAGCCCTGGATGAACCTTACCTGGATATTTCAATTCCAAAGCTGATCCGTAAAAGGGCCGGCTGGTTGATTTTGTTGTTTTTTGGTGAAATGATTACGGCAACCGCTATGCAGAGCTTTGAGGGTGAAATTCAAAAAGTCGCCTTCCTCGCCTTATTTATTCCGTTAATCATCAGTGCCGGCGGCAATACAGGTTCTCAGGCTTCCACCCTGATTATCCAGGCAATG
>DLGS01000030.1:0-10050 GCA_002482815.1 Bacteroidetes bacterium UBA7688 | reverse complement strand
TGGGCGAAGTAACGCTGAAAGACTGGTGGCGCGTTATGCGTCGCGAGTTGATTTCCGGTTCCATTCTGGGATTCATTCTTGGAACGATCGGCTTTCTGCGTATAGCGGCCTGGCAGTCACTTTCATTTTACGATTATGGTCAGCATTGGGTTTTGGTCGCCTGTGCCATCTCTTTTTCGGTAATGGGTATCGTCCTTTGGGGAAGTCTGATGGGCTCTATGTTTCCGATAATTTTGAAACGTTTTAAACTTGATCCTGCTGCCTCATCTGCGCCTTTTGTGGCAACAATGGTAGATGTGACGGGAGTTATCATTTACTTTTCTATGGCTTACTTATTCTTAAAAGGGACGCTGCTGTAATGAAGATTTTCCACGGAATAAGTGATTTGCCTGTTTTTGAGCATCCGGTTCTGACTATCGGTACATTCGATGGTGTTCATCAGGGGCACAAAACTATTCTGCAATCGGTGGTGAATGAAGCAAAGGCGATGTACGGCACGAGCATTCTCATCACCTTCGATCCGCATCCGCGCAAATTAATTTTTCCGGACGAACCTTTAAAGCTGTTGTCAACGCTTGCCGAGCGTCTTGCACTGGTTGAAGAAGCCGGAATTGATGTCACAGTTGTTGTTCCGTTCACGCAGGCGTTCGCAGCTTTAAGCGCCCGCGATTATGTAGAAGATTTTTTGCTCCGTTTATTTCAGCCTGCTGCTATCGTCATTGGATATGATCATCATTTTGGCCACGATCGTACCGGTGATATTGCTATGTTGCGCAGCTATACGGACAGTCATCATTTTGTGGTAAAGGAAATTCCTGCTCAATTGATTTCTGAAGCTGCCGTTAGTTCCACCCAGGTACGAAAAGCTTTGCTGGAAGGCAATGTTGCTGCTGCAAAAAATATGTTGGGCGAACCATATTGTATTAGCGGAAGGGTGGTTGAAGGTGCACAGCGTGGTCTCACCATCGGTTATCCTACGGCCAATATTAATGTTCCCGACCTTGATAAGCTCGTACCGAAAATTGGTGTGTATGCGGTTATTGTTCACTACGAAGGTCTACAATATTTTGGTATGCTGAACCTTGGTCTCAATCCTACTGTTTCCACTACTGATGCCATCAAAATAGAGGTGAATATTTTCGATTTTGATCAAACGATTTACAACAAGCAGATTACCGTTTGTTTTATCGCCCGCCTCCGCGACGAAAAGAAATTTGAAAGCCTGGATGCATTGAAAGCGCAGCTGGCCGAAGACAAGAAAGACGCGCTCCGCATTTTGAGTGGCAATTAAAATTCTTCTCCAATCAATTCCATATTAAGACATGCACCGGCTTTAGTCCCTTGTGCCATGGCGCCAGAAATAACACGAAAAGCTGTTGTACAATCTCCCGCAGCAAATACACCCGGTATTGTCGTCCTTTGCATATCATCTATCTGTACAAATCCATGATCTTCTGTCATCGTGCAATTCAATTGTTCGGGTATTGTACAATGTTGTTTAATCGCTGTTTTGGTGAAAATGGCTTCAAGTTCAATTATGGAATCATCCATAAATACCACATGCTTTAGTTCACCGTTTTCGTGCGCAAAAGATTTGATTTCTTCTTCTATTATTTCAATATGATAACGGTCGAAATCAATCAGCTGTTCTTTTGTCAGGGTGCATTTCCCGTTGCTTAGGAGGGTAATGTCCTTGCTCCAGTTCAGTAGTAATTTGATAAATTCATAAGCCATTTCACCGTTGCCGAGCAAGCCGATTTTATCATGCTTTAGCTCATATCCATGGCAATACGGGCAGTGCAGAATGGAGATCCCCCAGCAGTCAGAAAATCCTTTCAATTCCGGAAGCTCATCATAGAGTCCTGTTGCAAACAAGAGCTTTTTAGCAAAAAATATTTCTTCTTTTTCCGTCAGGATTTCAAACAATTCATTTTCTTTTTTGCCGCTGATGGCCTTGCCTTCAAGAAAGGTAATCGTTGGGTAAAGTAAAACCTGTTCTATTGCTTTTGCCGTAATATCTCCTGGTTTTTCCCCGTCGTGGGTAATGAGATTGTGCGCCAGCGGTGCCTGTCGGTTGCAGGGTTTCCCGCTGTCAATGATGAGTACTTTTCTTAAGGATCTGCCCAAGGTCATAGCCGCAGACAAACCGGCATAACTTCCTCCTACAATAATGACATCATAAATCTTATTTTCCTGCTTAGCCATAATTCAAAAATGAAGCTAAAGATAGTTGAGTCTCTCAGCAAACTTTCACAATAAAATTCAAAAATGATTCTTTAAAGTTTACGGCCATAATAGCTATGGTTGAACGTTTGGCCGTCTATTTCCACAATGCCGGGCAAGGTGCCCCACAATTCAAAACCATATTTGGCAAACAAGCCTACGCTTCTCTCATTCGTTTCTATCAGGATGGCAATCATGTTTTTATATCCGGCTTCTTTCGCCATTTCAATCATGCATTGCATCATGTCGCTGCCAACGCCTTTGCCGATATGGCTGTGGGCAATATACAAACTCACTTCAGTCACATTTTCTAAAGCTTTTCTCCCTTTGCGGTAAGGGCTCAGCGATATCCAGCCAATCACTTGATCATTCTGGGAGGCCACAAGCAACGGGTAACGTGCATTGCTGTGTTCTTCAAACCACTCCTCACGGTCTTGAACGGTTATCTGGTCAAGGTCGGCGGTAAGGCCCTTTTTTACGATGGATTCATTATAAATGCGGACAATGTCGGCAAGATCTTTTTTTTCTGCGGGGCGAATGGCGATTGACATAAGAGTTGTTAGCTTTTAAAAATAGAGTAAAATGATTGCTTTGTTCAGTTATTATCCTGCTATTTTTCTGTAAATGCCCCTGATACTCATCATGTTCAGGGGGAATTCTAATATAACATGAAGAAAGCTAAGGAAAAATAAAGCCATCAGGCCGGTTTTATAATCATAACAATACAGGCCAACTGATGCCAGCCATAAAACCAGTATCAGGGAAAATCCTGGTTTCGATATTGCTTTGTTCCATCCTATGATTGAAGTTTTGGAAAACCAGTTGAGGTAATGATAGGTGTAGCAAAAGGCCAGGAAAATCTGAATTTTTATACCCACCGGCGAAATCAGGTTGAAATGTCCGTTCTCCAATTGTCCAAAGAAATTGGCAATCTGAACATTCAATCCATCAAGGTTGCTGCTGCTGAAATTTGCTTTCGTTGATTCTGATAAAGGATAAGCCGCGGTGTCAATCTGCAAATTGAAAACGATGACGGGGCAAAGCATCAGCAATAAGATAGCCAGAATTCCAGGAGTGGTGCGATGATTGATGGTTCCAAAAATCATAAATAAAAGCGTGAACACATAAATATGAATCAGGGTGGGAATAAAAAGCCCGACCAACACATTCGAAACCGGAATGAATTTCAAGATCAGCATGCTGGCAGCTAAACTACCTGCCAGAAACAACAGGATAGCTCCCCACTTGTCGAAATGAATAATTCCTATAGCGAATAATAAGGCTGTCAGTATCATCAGATTCGTTTGGTCGGTTAGTGTTTTACTGTATTCCGCCGGCCAGAAACTGCCTGTGAAATCTGCAAGCATAGGTAATTTCAGCAGGATTGGAATCGAAATAAGGAAGGTCAGCAACAGCAAAATAAGGATGCCATTTTGTTTCCGGGCAAAGAAGGATTTGCTTTTCAGCCAGTTGATTTCGGTGAGATAATGCAATGGTCCAAGGAAAGCATAAGAAAACAGGAACAGCTCGAAAGGCAGCTTTATCGCCAGTATCAGGGATAGCAGTATCAAACCAATATTCAGGCTATCAATCGTTTTTGCTTGCATCGGATTTGTGTCCATCTTTTTATCAATGCTAAAAATAATGGATAATCCTTTAGCTCCAGCATCTGTACTGCAGCTATCCGCAGCTTATTTTACTTGGGCAAGGATGATCGTGTGCATCTCTTGTGCGCCATCATTTTTGCAGTAGGCTATAGTAAACACTTGTGGTTCTTCAAAATGAAGGTCAATCAAAGTTTGGATGATGGTCTGAAGGCTATGATACTGAAAATAAATCCTGTCGCCGTTGCTGCCTGTCTGATACCCGGAGTCTTCCGTTTTTCCACCCACAAAACTCAGATAAAGTATCCCTTTGTTGTTGAGGATTTTTTTACAATCGGCTATCAAGTGCCGGCTTTCTTCTACAGACAAATAGGGTAGCACAAAACCGGCAATAATACCATCAAATTGCACTTCTAGTTTGCCAATCTCCCTGCTGTCCATTACGAAGCAATTGGCTGAGGGATTGTTTTTCTGTGCCAATGCAATCATATTCGGTGCAATATCCGTTGCTGTAATATGCCAGTCTGGCTCTTGCTGAATAAGGTATCGGCTCACATTCCCCGGGCCGCAACCGATTTCAAGAATATTGGCCTTTCTATTGCCGACTGCAGCACAAAAGGCATCATAAGTGTCATTGTACAAATCAAGGTCCATAAACTTCTCTTCATACAATTCTGCAATTTTATTCCAGGTAGCAATTGTTTCTTTTTCATGAGCCATAAGGCGATAGGGTTTTGTTTGGTTTAAATAAAAGATTTTCCGGTCTGCTTATATAGCCGGATTATAATCAATCATCCATTCAATACCATACTTGTCTCTGAACATACCAAAGTAAGTACCCCAGGGACTGTCGCTAATAGGCACTTCAACATTTCCGCCTGCAGCTAGTCCGTTGAATAGTTTGTCAGCTTCCTCACGGCTATCGGCATTGATTACAATTTTAGACCTGTTCTCCTGTTCATTTACTTTGCCCAAAAAGGAAGGGACATCATTGCCAATCAACATGTTTTGACCAATAGGTAAAGTGATGTGCATGATTTTATTCATGTCTTCTTCCGCCACAGGCATTTCCGCGCTGGCAATGTCTTTCATGCGAACAATAGTTGTGATTGTTCCGCCAAATGCCGATTGGTAGAAATTGAATGCTTCTTCTGCATTTCCGTTAAAATTGATACTGGGATTGATGAGTGCCATAATTGTTATTTTTATGAAACAAATTTCGCCAAAAAATCAACTTAATGAATGGGTAAATGCGACAGTTTAAGGTGCCGAAAACGAAAATTGATATGTAGGGTTCCTTTATTTACTTAATTGGAAATGATAGCAGGTATTAAAAAATGCTGTATGATTCTATCCACCTGGGAATGTCCGTAAGGTGCATTATAAGCCGTAGCGGTAATGACCATTACGATAGGGTAATCCTTAAAAATAATGATTTTATTACCACCATTACCGCTCGAATAATAAACTTCAAAGTTTTTTCCATCCACCTTATAAGTCTTGTTCCAAAACAAATAACCATAGTATTCCTCTTCAGCTATTGGCATCTGGTGCGACAGGCTTTTTGCTACCCAATCCGGTGTAATAATTTGTTTACCCTCCCAGCTGCCTTCATTTTTGTAAAGTAGCCCAAACCTGGCATAATCTATAGAACGCATTTGTAAACTACCTGCAGTATTGGCTACATTTTGTGGGGTAAATTGCCATTTGTATTGCGAAATACCAAGGGGTTGAAACAGGTTTTTGTCTGCATATTCTTCTAAACCACCCGGAACAGATTTATGAATAATATCTCCCAATACTACAACTCCCGCAGTAAAATAATCCCACCTTTTATCGGTAATTTTCGATTTGTCAACCGGTAAATTTAAAGTAAAGTCAACCCAGTTCTTTGTTGGATACATATGCTCTTCGTTTCCCGGCGACTCCTCATTTCTATCAGACCCATCCAATACAGAACTCATCGTCAGCAGGTCTTTTATAGTAATACTATCTTTTGCAGGGGAATAATTTTGATAGGCTTTTAGTTTATAAAAATCATTCAATAGTTGCAGTTCGTTTTTTATATACCCGTCCTTAATGGCAATCCCCGCTATGGCAGAAGCAAACGATTTGCCTACAGACCTGGTGTCGTGGAGTGTGTTTCTGTTTGCTGTGCCGAAATATTCCTCAATTAATAGTTTGCCGTTTTTGACTACTACAATACTGGTAATGTCTTTAAATACCTGTGTAGCTATTTTCCGGTTTAGTGCTTCTATTTTGGATGTATCGATCTGCTCCTTTGAAATTTGCCAATCCTTTAATGCTTTGATCGTTTGAACTTCAACAAGCGCTTTACTGACTTTTATTTCCGGCACAATAATTTTGATTTCTCCTTCGGCAATAATATTTCCTGTTTTTAGTATTCCCGTTTTCAGGTAGGGCCTGATTTCAATTTTGAGTAGATGGTTTCCATTACTAAAGGCCTCCAGTCCGCCGTTCATCAAAAACCTGTTCCACAGGAATACGCCCCAGGAGTCTTCGTTGGAAGAACTGATTAAGGGCAACCTGAAAACGGTTCGCTTGTTTTTACTGTCAGCACTACCAGCACCGGTATTGAGATTTTCAACATAAATTTTTTGCCCGTCAACAAGGAAGCTGAATTGATAATTGCCGTTTTTAGTAAGTTCATCGGCACTCAGTGCCGGGGAGAGCTGGTGCAGATAGTTCGACAATGAGTTGCTCAAAAAAATGCGGACGTGCAAATCCTTTTTTTCTTTCAGTTCAAAAGAGCGCAGGAAGTCCGTTTCCTTGAATTGTTCAATGGGAATATTTTGTTCCATAAAAGCAATTTTCCCAATGCTTGCTTTGTGGATGGAGTATTGAATGCTGTCTCTTTTGACAAAGTCTGTTGCCTGGGCAAACATAGTAAAACTGCCCAGCAGGGCAACGATTGCTAGTATAAATTGTCTTTTCATATCCGGTCTTCAAAGATAGGGGTGTGGTCTTTGAAATTGCTTATTGTGAGATGAAAAGTATTTTAGCCGTGCGCATTTATTTCTGTTGAAACACGAATTTATCGGGACAATAAGTGTCACAAAATGCCGGAATGAAGAAGTTGTTTCATCAGGATAAAGATTCATAACCGTGTGTGGTCAAAAAGACCTGGATTTTGGGAAAAGAACTGGTTCCCGGCGGTTGCCTAATAGATATTTTTACTGTTAAATAATATTTTTCTTTTCCTGCACTCCTGGTCGTCAATCCAATACAATCTCAAGTCTTCGAATTTGAAAATTATCTTTCCTGTAATTGTACCATCGCTATCTATATTTTTGATCGAAAAATTTTCTTCATCACACCATTCCAATAACCCAAAATAGATTTCTTCATCATTCATTTCAATTTTCAGGAGGTAATCTTTATTGCCAATAAAACTTTCAAAAAGGCTGATAAAACTTTCCATGTGCTCCTCGTTTGGCTTCGGCTTAAATGTTTGCTTCAGCATTTCTCCGGGGCTGTCTACCAGGCGCTGGATCCCACGCAGATAATCGGTTTCTGTTTCATAGTATTTTATGTCTGCAAGTTTATGTACCAATATCCCGTCATTCATTCCGAATTTCGAGTAATGCTGGATGATGACAAAGTCTTCATTGTATCCGATGACAAACCCGCAATAGAAACCGTTATCCGAACCATAATAATTAAATCCGATTAATTCCCTGGTTTCTTTTGATTTCTCTAAAATGTCGAGTATCATTTGGTTTGTTTAAATTTAAGTTTGTACTAAGCTACAGTTTTAGAATTGAGGTAAAAGCATTTATCCCTTCTTTTTCACTACTGTTATTTAGTTTGATTTTCTTCTTCAGGATGAATGCCGATGTTGTATAATCTGAATTCCAGCCAGCTATTAATTCGCAGGCTTCAGGGGATCTCTATAATATTCAGCAATCTCTATAATGTTGCCATCTGGATCGGTGGTGGTAAAACCTTTAATAAAGCCCGGCGCTTCAAACATTTCGCCGTTCAGTGTAAGTCCCCTGGCGAGTAATTCATTTTTTGTTTTCAGGATATCATCCGTCCTGAAAATAATATGCGTGCCGGTCATTTTTTCATTGCGTATTGTATTGGCGTCATAACCACCAAAAATGGAGATACGCACCCCGCCTGCCTTTACCGAAAACAGGTTAAGCGCAGGCGTTTCCTCTATAAGTTCAAGGCCAAGTATAGTGATATAAAATTCCCTGGCTTTTTCAAGTGATGAAACGTGAACTTCGATGTGCTGCAGGTTTAAATTCATATTAAGTTTTTGATTTTAAGAGTCTTTTCTTTTTTTGTTAATCATTAGAGTTCCAAGAACACTAGGTTTCATTTACGCCTTTGTTGAGGTGAGGGTATCTTGCATAGCCCAACAACAAATGTATCAGTTTTATGATTTTTTGGTGGCAGCGCTCTTTGCTTTTCCTCAATACCAGCAAGGGCGAATAAGAGTATTAGTAATTAAATTTATAAGAAATCCTCTATTAGTTTTTTTATACTGGATAAAGATGCATGAGATTCTGTTCTGGCAAAAAAATTAGCTGCCATAAATTTGTTCATAAATTTGTAGAATAGAAAATCAATAGTTTCATCATTAACAGTTAGGTCTGTGTATTTATTCTGACCGAAAGCAGAAGTAGAAATAGATTCAACAACTGTTGGTGAAATACATATGTTGAACTTGTAGTTTTTCAAAACATTATTGTCGGGCGAACCTTTAATATTTATGAAGGTTGTATTTGCGTAATTGTCTGTAGTATATTGATTTAATTCAGCGCTATTTTTTCCATTTCTTCGGTAAATCTCTCTTTTTCTGTCAAAATTTAAAAAGTCCTCAAATTCTAATGGATGAAATTCTTTTAAAATAATTAAATACAAGCACAAAATTGTTTCAAATATTTGAGATGGATTATTATCCATCATATCAACATTTGGATAATCGTGTTTTGAATTTGATTTTAGAAATAAGCGCAATACTGAAAAACTATTCATTACTTTTTTAAGCTTCCTAGGATTTGTAAATTTGATTTCAGTAAGAAACTCTTGAATAGAGTTCCTTACTGAATCTGGATCACCATTAAGGTTAGTAATAGAATTATTTTCGAAGTATTCATTTAATAGTTTAGAAAAATCAGGATTTTTAGGCATAGTAAATGAAAAATCAAATATTTTTTCTAAATACTCCTGAGATTTGATATTGTTACCATATTTGTTTAAAACAGCGGATTCAACTGCTGTACGATCAATACCGCAAAAAAATATTGTTTTTTTGCCATAAGTGAAAAATAATTTAATTGCAGAAAGCAGATTTAAAATTTGCTCTGGCTCACATCGATCAAGGTCATCTATAAAAATAATATTGAATTTTTTGTCTTTATTTTTTCTGTTTTCTATGTTTTTAAATTTTTCTTTGAATTTTAAAAGAGAGGTATGAAAGCTTATTTCCTCTTTTCTCTCTAACTCCTCGATTAAGTCTTTTGAAGTAAGCTCCAATGAAAATGCATCAGAAGCTTGTACATTAATAGTAACGCCTTTAGCTAAACCTTTAAGAATTCTTTTTCCTAATGACAATATTTCTTTCACTGATTTGTCAGCGGGATCTGTGGCATTTAAAGTGAAAAATTCCAATAAAGAGTAAGCGAGATTCTCATCCTTTTCATATTCCCAAGATTCAAAAAAGTAACAATTGTAAGTATCTTTCAATTGACTTTGTAAATAGGACATCAGAGTACTTTTTCCGCTTCCCCAACTCCCATAAATACATAACATTTTGAATTTTAGCGGATCATCTATAGTGTTTTTAAGAAAATTCCTGATTGTATTTCCCTTAGACATTAAACCGAAATAATCGGTTTCTTCAGTTAGTTCAATGATAGGATTATTATGAAGCAAGTCTTTCATTTAAAATTCTTGTTAGTATCCACAATAATAACCCGCAGAAAAATCTAATCCAAATTAGTATGCTACTCAAAAATCTATGGCATGATAATTGTTAGCTAAAGGGCATATCCAAACAATATACAAAGTCTGCTCCCAACGAAACCGGTCATGCGATTAATGTCTCCAACCTGCATTTATTCATCCTTAGCTGTGGGCATCTGGGTGCTGCTTATCAGCCGGCGCTTAACCGCCTCCGTTTGGCCGGCCTGGCTGCACTGCATAGCAATGCAGGTGCAGGCAATCCAAGAGGTGTCAGTTGCCAGGGTGC
>DLGS01000443.1:3024-3601 GCA_002482815.1 Bacteroidetes bacterium UBA7688 | reverse complement strand
AAGTGCTGAGCCTCGAAAGTCTTGCCACTGCTGATTGGGATGGAAAAATGAAAACGGCTATAGCTATAGCGGATTATCGTTTGGCAACAAGGTTTGCATTCCTGAGTATTTTGCAGAAAATGAATGAAAAGGGCCATATTGAATACAGAATTAATACGACCAATTATGAGTATTTCCTGTCGTTGAAAAACGAAACGTTGAAAGCTGTTTTTAAGCAATTATTATTGAAATACGAATATGCATGGTTTGGTAAATTTCCAATGAATACAAGTGAATGGCAAAAGGTTTTAGAATTATTCAACAACGCGAAAAGTAATCTGTAAAACGGTGAAAAGAAAAACACAACATATCACTGCATTGTTGCTTTTGGCAATGGTAATGTTGTGTGCCTGTAACAGATTTAAAAAATCTGAAACGAACTGGAAAATAAGCCTGAAGAAGGAAGGCAAGAACCCTTATGATACTTATCTGGCCTATCATTCGCTGGATTATTATTTCCCAAATGCTACCATAAAACCATTGTTCAGTAATCATAATTTTGCGGAGATTGGTGCAGATGAAAAATCGAATGCACAGT
>DLGS01000443.1:0-3013 GCA_002482815.1 Bacteroidetes bacterium UBA7688 | reverse complement strand
GCACAGGGCCGTTCTATGTTAGTGTTGACCGGGAAATTTATCTATTTCTCCCAAAAAGAATGGGATGGAATAGTAGACTTCATTAAAGCAGGGAATGAGGTTTTGATGCTAGGTTCTGCTACAGACGAGAAAATAGAGCAACAGTTTCATTTTAAACATCATTCCGGTAAAGAAGATTATCCTTTAACCAAATATAATTCGGGTGCGGATAATGAATCTGCGTTGAGCCTGACAGCTTTACCCAATCAGCGATTTGGTATATGGGGTCGTGATTTGAAAGGATATTTTGAGTTGAAAAATTATGATAAGGATGGTGGCCAGGATTCAATTGGGTTTGCACCACTTTATTACGGGAAACCAATTGTACTAGGGAATGTTTATTTCAGTAAAACGAATATTGAATCGCCCAATTTTATCCAATACACTGTTGGTGACGGACATCTGACTTTAGTGGCCACTCCTTTGGTTTTCAGTAATTACTTTTTACTGCAGGAAAATAATCACGCATATCTAGACCAGGTTTGGCAATCGATACCAAAGTCTGTTCAGCAGATTTATTGGGGCAGTTTTTATCAGCGAATGCCTTCTGAATCCAGCTTTTCCATCCTTTGGAAAAATCCGGCAACTCGGCTGGCAATTATTATTTTTATGCTGACGGCAGTGTTTTATTTAATTTTTGAAATGAAACGGCGGCAAAGAATTATTCCTGTAATTCCGCAACAAATAAACAGTTCAGCCGCCTTTATTGAAACGATAGGAATGCTTTATTTCAACAAAAGGGATAATCTCAATCTTGCCATCAAAATGGAACAGCATTTTCTGGAATGGGTAAGGACGAAGTTCAATCTTAATACAACAGTTCTGAATGATGCTTTTGCACATCAATTAAGCGTTAAGGCCGGAATGGGAATAGATTCCGTAAATCATTTATTGAGTATGATTCATCAGGTAAGGTTGAACGAAGGTTTGATATCTGATGAATTTCTATTTGATTTGTATAATACGATTCAGCAATTTTATAAAAATAATTAAAGATGGAAGAAGGTCAATATTTTGAATCTGAACAAACCGACATTTCGGGTGTTTCGGCACTTGCAGAAAAGTTGCAGGAACAAATCAGCAAAGTCATTGTAGGGCAGCACGAAATGCTCGAATTACTTTTGGCCGGGTTGTTAGCCGACGGACATATTTTAATTGAAGGTGTCCCCGGTGTTGCAAAAACACTCACTGCAAAACTGATGGCAAAAATGTTGTCTGTTCAGTTTTCGAGAATTCAGTTTACGCCGGATCTTATGCCTTCTGATGTTACAGGAACCAGCGTTTTTAATGCGCAGTCTGCGACATTCAGCTTTCGGCCGGGACCGATCTTTGCGAATATTGTATTAATTGATGAAATTAATCGTGCACCTGCAAAAACACAAGCTTCACTCTTTGAGGTGATGGAAGAGAAGCAGGTGACCATTGATGGGTTTTCTTACAAGCTCGAAGCGCCATTCATGGTTTTAGCAACACAAAATCCAATTGAGCACGAAGGAACTTACCGCTTACCGGAGGCTCAGCTTGATCGTTTTCTCATGAAAATCAATGTGGCATACCCAAGCCTGGAGGAAGAGATTAAAATATTGACACAACAAAACATCAAACCGGTTGCAGAACTGGTTCAATCCATCGAAGCGATTGTGAGCAGGGAAGAGCTGGTTGAAGCTCGTCAACAGGTGAGGGCTGTTTTTGTCGAGGAAAAAATTATAGCCTACATAGCAAATATTGTTTTTGAAACACGGAATGACCGTTCATTATATGTTGGGGCTTCTCCGCGGGCTTCAATTGCATTATTAAATGTTTCTAAAGCGATAGCTGTTGTGAGGGGACGCAACTTTGTGATACCTGAGGATGTGGCCTATGCTGTTTTGCCTGTTTTGAGACATCGGATAATTCTGATGCCGGAGCGCGAGATGGAAGGCAGTTCACCGGATGAAATCCTGAAAGAGATTTTAAAAAGAATAGAAATTCCCAGGTAAGTTAAATTTTTAAAAAGGCTTTAAATCGTCGTTTATTAGTTGTTTATTTGCGGTCATTGAAAAGTATCGCATATCTATTATTAATTTGTTTTTCCTTGTCATTTGTTGTCAAGGCTACTGGTGTGCGTATTTTCTCGAAAACGGGTAAGCAAATTGAAAAAACAATTGGCGATAATAACGAAGAGGATAATTCCGGAGCAGAAGATGCCGATTCAGATGGTTCGGATTTTGAACTGAAGGATAAGTGCCATTCCCCTTTTGCTGAGTTCCTCGTTTTGGCAAGTGTCCCTTATTTTAAGGAAAGTGTACGGTATCATGATGTGCATTTCCGGTTCAGGAATACTATGTTTATGGCAATCTTTGCCCCTCCTCCGAATTTGATTTAATGATTCCCGTTTAAATCATTGTTCATTTTCTAAGCTTTATCAATTCTATATCTTTTTATGAATTCAAAGAATTCAATTATTTCTTCATTGAAATCAGACTTGCCTGCGAGCATTGTTGTTTTTCTGGTTGCCTTACCCTTATGTCTTGGCGTTGCACTGGCTTCCGGTGCTCCTTTATTATCAGGCATTATTTCCGGTATTGTGGGTGGAATTGTGGTTGGTCTTCTCAGTAAATCCCAAACCAGTGTTAGTGGGCCTGCAGCAGGATTGGCCGCAGTGGTACTTGCTGCAATTACTCAGTTAGGAAATTTTGAAGTGTTTCTTACTGCAGTATTGATTGCAGGGATGATTCAAATTATAATGGGAATTCTTAGAGCAGGTTCAATTGCTGATTTTATTCCTTCCAATGTAATTAAAGGTCTTTTGGCTGCCATCGGTATCATCCTGATTCTTAAACAAATTCCGCACGCCATTGGTTATGATGCTGACGCGCAGGAAGATTTCACCTTTTCTCAGGCTGATGGTGAGAATACCTTTTCGGAACTGATAAAATCCATTGATTTTATAACACCGGGTGCCATTCTGATCAGTGTGCTTTCTATTTTAATT
>DLGS01000234.1 GCA_002482815.1 Bacteroidetes bacterium UBA7688 | reverse complement strand
ACAGCGGCGCTGACGACATACTCCTGGCAAAGTTCTGCTTCGAGCCCAAGGCAGGAGCTATCAGTACACTTGCTGATACGGTATGCATCGGTTCCACTCTCGCAGTGGATAATAAGGTGCCAGGAGGTATCTGGCTGTCGAAAACGGGTAAAGTATCCTTTACTGGTACTACCCTGAAAGGTCTTAGTATAGGCAATGACACCATATTGTATGTTGTGACAAACAGTTGTGGTTCTGATACGGCACGCAAAGCAATTAAAGTCACTAATTGTACCGGCAGCAGCATACCTCAGGCTGACCCGGAGCTTAGGGTTCTTATCAACCCCAATCCTGTGATAAATAATGTTGTGGTGCAGGCACCAGTAAACATCACAGAGCTATTGATACTGGATATGGCTGGTCGTTTGCTCTATGCATCGGAGCCTCACAGCAGGCAGGCAATGCTTAACTTATCTTCTTTGCCCGCTGGTGTTTACATCCTGCGGATAAATGGCCATATGGTACAAAAGCTGCTTAAGGAGTAGTGGTCGCACGATAACAGGTATGGTGCAAGCGAATGTAAATTTGATTTTCTCAAATCTCCCTGCAAACATTATCTTTATCCCCTTCAAATTCTGGAATACTAAAACAAATAAAAACCCTGTAAAAACAATTCGGATGAAAAAAACACTTTTATTCCTCTTAACCTTAACCGTATTTGGCATTGGGGCAGGGGCGCAGAAAAAGCAAAAATTAAGTTCTATGGATAAAGAATTCTTATCGAAACAGGCCGATGGCCTTTATGCAAAATTTGAAACAGCGAAGGGGAATATTTATACCACCCTTGAGTTTCAAAAAACACCGATGACGGCTGCCAACTTTGTGGGCCTTGCAGAGGGGCAGATGAAAAACACGGCCAGACCGGAAGGAGCACCGTTTTATGACGGTTTGATTTTTCATAGGGTCATTCCAAATTTTATGATACAAGGCGGATGTCCGCAAGGCACAGGCGCTGGCAATCCGGGTTATAAATTTCCGGATGAGTTTGACGAAACATTAAAACATACAGGGCCTGGTATTTTGAGTATGGCCAATTCAGGTCCCGGTACCAATGGTTCCCAGTTTTTTATCACCCATCTGGCAACACCCTGGCTGGATGGCAAACACACGGTGTTTGGACATGTAGTAGAAGGAATGGATGTTGTGAACAAAATTGAAGGAAATGACTCCCTGAAAAGGATATTGATTCTTAGAAAAGGCAAGGCAGCAGAATCATTTGATGCGCCAAAAGTATTTGAAAAAGAATTGGGTGGTGTGGCCGAAAAAGCTGCTGCCAAAGCCAAAGAAGAGGAAGCAGCCAGGGCAATTGCCAATGCTACGGCGCTGAAAAGATTTGAAAACGCGAAAACAACTTCCTCGGGATTGAAATACATCATTGAGAAAGAAGGAAGTGGAGAATCGCCAAACGCTACTGACCAGGTAAGTGTGTTTTATAAAGGCAGCTTTACAAATGGTAAAGATTTTGACGGAAACTTTGGCAAAGCACCCATCAGTTTCCGGTTGAACCAGGTTATTCCGGGCTGGACAGAAGGTCTGCAATTGATGAAACCCGGTGGAAGAGCAATATTTTACATTCCCTACCAAATTGCCTATGGTGAGAATGGCCATCCCTCCGGTGTGATTCCGCCAAAAAGTGATTTGGTTTTTGAAGTGGAATTAGTAAAAGTAAATTAATAATTTAACCGCTAAATACGTGAAGGCCCGTCAGTGATGACGGGCCTTTTTATTATGTCTCTGTACAGGACCTAAACGGTATAGTCGGGTTAATTTTATTGCCGAGTTTAAGCTCAATGATTAATCAGGTTTTGCCTGACGCACTACAGCCTGTTAGGATGTTTGCAATGCATCCAATAGTCAGTGATGATTTTCATGTGTTTCTTGATTTCTTCGTAGTTGTTGGACTTCTTGAAAAAGCCCTGAACAGTCATTTGTGTATAAGCTTCGTTTACTGTTTTTTCGTCGGCAGCAGTGGAATAGAATACAAATGGAATGCTTTTTTTGCGCAGCTCAGGATGTTCATCCACACACTTTTTAAATTCAGTACCCGTTTGCTTAGGTAGGTTTACATCACAGAGAATAAGGAATGTCTGTTTGTTAGTGGTTTTCAGCAAATCAAACGCTTCCATACAATTGTTCAGCCAGATTATTTCGTTTTCGATACCGATTTCACGTAAGGCTTCAAACAGGAAATCCTTGTCATCTTCATCATCTTCTATAATCAGTATAGGGCCGTATTGCATTGGGCGGAATATTATTTTGTGCAATAAAATTAGCTTTTATAATGACAGTAAGTTAAAATAAAAAATTCGTTCTGCATAAGCAATCATTTGAAGTTGAAGTCTTTGCTACATATGTGTAGTTTGTATTCCTTTAATATCTTAAGATTGAGACAATTGGTGGCCTCTGCTGATCCTGACGGCTAACTTTGCTGTATGAAAAAAATATTGATTGTTTTAATGGCCTCCTTTATTGGTCAGGGCGCATCTGCGCAGCTTTCTGTTTCGCCGGAGATTGGTTACCAATTCTCCAAAACCCGATACGAAATCGCCGGAGCCCGTGATAATGGGGCATTCAAACAGGGTATTCGTGCCGGAGCCAGCATTGGCCTTGGTGTGATGAGCCATTTTGAACTGAGAGGCGGTGCATTTTTTTCGGGCAAAGGCGGGAAAGCCGACTTTCTGGGATCTGATGTTTCTCATACCATTAATTACATAGATATTCCGGTCTTCCTGAATTATATCACCGGAAAAGCCATGGGTAATCGTTTCTTTATTGGCGCAGGACCCTATTGGGCCTATACCATTGGTGGAAGCAGCAAGGCGCTTGGCATAAAGAGGGATTTGGAAATCGGCTCTCAAACCACTGATGATGTGAAACCAATGGATTTTGGTCTTAATGCAAATGCCGGGTTTATATTGTTCAATGGTATTTATATCAAAGGGATGTATGCTCACGGGCTCAAAAATATATTGCCGGCCGGCAATGGCGACAATGCTATCCGTAATGCAACACTATCGGTGTCGCTTGGATATAATTATGTGTTTTAGTTCATATCGTGTAAGAATTATACGGAATGATGTAAGCCTGCCCCTTTATTAAATTCCACCTTTGTCTTCTTAATTGATAACCTTAAAAACTAAACGAGATGAATAAGAAAGCGATAGGTTTGGTCAGTGCAGCATTAATCATTACCGGAGGTTTAATCCTGCATGATCTGTATAAAAAAGACAAGTTGAAAGGATTGGATGAATTACTGTCTTTTCTGAAAAAGAAATCAAAGAATGCGGCTGATGCTGTAGAATCTAATACAACTGCAAGCATAGCAGTAAAATAAAGAACTCTTTTTATTGCTAACGGTTTAAAGTTTAATTTGAAAATACATGCCAATCAAACACCTTTTTAACCAAAGCTTTGATTGGCATCTTTTCTGTAAATGTTTTTACAATGAAACGCATTATAATTGTTGATGATGATTCTGATGACCAGGAGTTTCTGACAGAAGCTTTAATGGGGTTTGAAAATATCAGTTATACTGTTTTTGGTAATTCATTAGCTATGCTGAAGATGCTGGAGGAAAGTGAACATCCTGCTGATATCAGCGCTATTATAATGGATTATCATCTTCCATTGAAAGGAGGCTTTGAAACATTGCTGGAATTGAAAGGCAACCCACGCACATCTCCTATTCCTGTTATTATTCTTACTGCCTCCATCTTGCATAACGATGAGTGTATGAATGCGGGCTGTTCCAGATACCTGATAAAACCCAGCTCTATGGACGATTACAGAAAAACGGCTGAACGAATTATGGAGATAGTCGCTCCCTGACGATATTAAAAACGCCCATCTAGATTTGACGGGCGTTTTTTGATTTTGCTTCACGTGTAAGGTTATTGTAAAATACCGTGTTGCCAGAATATGCAAATCATTTGTTTGTATAAATTTGTGGGTATGCCATTTGATATTGCCACCCCTTCTGCACCTGAACTGAAAACGCTTTTTTCGTCCAATGTAAGGATACATGATATCCCATCTTATTTTCATGTAAATGCTTACAACCATCCTGATATTCCTGTAATGACTTCGGCGAATCCTGATGAAGTAAAAGGGGTGATGTGGGGATTGGTACCCCATTCTGCACGGTCTGTTGGAGAAGCGCTCAGCACCCGTAAGAAAACACTGAATGCTGCCGCAGAAACTTTGTTTTCAGCGGAATTGTTTCGCAATTATGCGCCTCACAACCGATGCCTGATATTTGTCAATGGTTTTTTTGAATGGCGTAAAGGAGAAAATGGCAAGACCCCTTACTACATTTATAGCCCCGACCACAAGCCGTTCGCACTCGGTGGTGTCTATGCTTCATGGGATCATCCCGACTGGGCCCGGCCTTACGGATGCAGCATTATCACCACAGAAGCCGATAGGCTGATGACAGAAATAAACAATACAAAATTCCGTATGCCTCTGGTACTGCCACAGGATAAATGGAGCCAATGGCTGGACACCTCTCAACACCCGGAACAAATCATGGAACTCATGCTTCCATTTGAAGGATTAACGGCCCATCCTATCTCTTCTATTATCAGTGACAGGGAAATGGATAGCAACGTGCCCGAAGTGCAGCAGGAAATAATATTACCACCGGACGATTGGTTTTGATTTAATTCGTGCTCTTCAAATATCCCGAAAAAGGAAAGAACTGAGCTAAGGCCTGCCATAAACTGTCTGCCGGGCATTGACCCCGCCTGTTGCAAAGGTGCAGTTAAGCAGTTAATTGTTCTTTGGTTGGAAAATTTAAATTCTTTTATTGCTTACTACTTCTGATGATTTCGTAGATGTACAATGGAACTGCCCAACCCAACCAAAAAAGGGACGGTGAAATGTCTTCAAAACTGCCTAAATTTTGAACATAGGGCGTTTTAAGCATCAAACCGGAAATTACAAATGCCATTGTTTCGATGTAACTTCTTGTCATCCATTCCTGATGTAATTTGAATTTCTTTTTAACTACAAAAAAATAGGCGAGTGCAGTAGAACTTATCCAGACACTTACCCAAATCTGTAAGGAAAATGCATAGGCCAGATTCACTTCATAGGAAGTTGTAAATGCTAATACTACAGCACAAAAACTGCTTACAACAACTGCCAGAAGATATAAGAAACCAATTATTCTATGCAATGTCCAACTATAAGTTCTTAGTCTTTTCCAAAATTGAACAATCCCTAAAATCAAAGCTCCGCCACCCGCTGTGATGTGGGATATCAAGATCCATTTGAAGTTGTAGTATTTACCTAATGCTGCGGGTGTCAATTCAAGAAAATGATTGGCCCCGTGCATAAAAGTCCAGGTAATGAAGAGGACCAAAAGCCAGATAAGAATTGGCGTGATGTCTTTTACTCCAAATGTAATTCTCTTAGTTTTTTGCATCATTTAAATAAATTTCAGCAAAGGTTAATCTTCCATTCTTTCTGTACAATAACCGAAGAAAGATTCGGTATAATGGCTGTTTTATAGCCCGGTTTATTTCGTTTATTTTGTAAAAAAAAGAGTATGTACGAAAGGAAAATAGAAGAAAATCTGGATTGCGGTATTTATGTGGCCTCCAGGGTTTTTGGAGGTAAATGGAAGTGCTGTATTCTGGATGCAATTAACAGAGGTATTGCACGCCCGGTGGATATATGCAACTATATTTCTGAAGCCTCCAAAAGAGTGATTGAAATACAACTGGCTGAATTGCTGTTTTTCGGTATAATTGAAAAATGTGCAGAAGATACTTACCCCAAAAAATCAGCATACACTTTGTCTGAAGTTGGAAAAACTATTTTGCCGATTTTGTCACAAATGGATGAATGGGGATTGTCTCATTCCGGATTTATAAAGGAGCGTCAAAAAGGAATACAGGTTTCTTAGTCTCTTCTTTATGAATTTGTCTTTTAGAAAGGTTCGGGATTTTGCAGAAGGCGGGGATTTTCAGCGCATAACGGTCAGTCAGCACGAAAACCCACCTATTGCAAATGTGCTGTTATAAGCCGTGTTATTTTTCATTTAGTATCTGTCTAACTTCTGGATTAATTGCTTTCGGGTCAAGTCTGTCAGTAATTTCTAAATATTTTCTTGCACTGTCCTTTTGAATAAAGTATGAGTAGCAAGCGGTCAACTGTCCGTAAGCCTCTGCATTTGTAGCGTCAATGGAAACTGATTCTTTTAAATTGTCAATTGCTTTATTGAGTAAAGAAATGTCTTTTGATTGAAAAAACAATTGTCCATAACTAGTCGCTGAACATTGCCATACTTTTGAATTACTTGAATTAATAGCTAACGACTTGTCAAAATAATTGATTGATTCCTGGAACTTTTGTTGTCTGCCGAGAATATTGCCAAAACCCCAATAAACGTCTGCATTCGTGCTGTCAAGCAGCCACGCCTGATTAAATCTCATCATTGCAGTGTCAAGGTCGTTCTTGTAAAAATATTCCCAACCTCTGTCAATATGGTGCTGAGTTGCTTCGTTTCTGTCTTTAAAATATTTGTCACAGTCAGCAAGGAAGTCATTGTCAATTTTTATTTGCTCGTAACATTTTTTAAGACCACCGAACATAGGCAATAGATTAGCCTTGTCTGGGCAGTCTTGTCTTGTTGAACAACTTATTAAAAGTGTCGCTGAATAGAAAAGTATGTTGCGTAAATGTCGTTTCATAAGTGGCTTATAACGTTTGGCGGGTTTAAGAAGTTGGCGATTACGGAGCACTAAATTGTCTGCTACCACTGAACTACGAAGCACAAATGTTCGTTTAACAACTGAACCGCCAGTTTCTTGTAGGTGTTGTTATGGGTTGGTTTCTATCTATTCACTACTATGCTTTGGTTGCAGCAATTTTTTTTATCATTCCTTTAAAAATTAATCCATGAAACGGCAAAACAGAATACCAATACAATCTACCTAATAATCCAATAGTTCGAAAGGTTGCTGTTTGAATAATAGTGTCATCTTTATCAATTTTAAATTCTAACCACGCTTCACCAGGGAGTTTCATTTCGGCATACAATAGTAAGCGTTTTTCTTCTTTGTTGGCAATCATTACACGCCAAAAATCAAGCGTATCACCCTTGTTTAATTCTGTATCACTTTTTCTGCCTCTACGCATACCAACACCACCAAAAATCTGATCGATAAAGCCTCTAAGTTCCCAGAGAAATGTACCATAATACCATCCTGCTTTTCCACCAATTTGCCAAATTTTTTCAAGTGAAATAGAACTATCTTCGAGTTTTAAAGAACGAATGTCTTTAAAACATCCATTAGAAGGAACTTCAATAAATTTCGAAAACCCCTCCTTAAATATTTCACTCGTCTGTGCATCTTTCCAGCTGGAGAGCACTTGATTTTGCTCTATTTTATCAAAAGCCAGGTGTATTGATGTATTATAATCAATCAACTTAATGCCAAGTGCGGCAGCTAAATTATTGGGTTTACAAATCACTTCCACTTTCATGCTGTTGACTAAATTTTTAGCTAATGAATATGAAGTGGACGTAACAAAATAGAGCCAGTAGGATGAAATTCTTGGAGTCATCACCGGTACAATAACAATTTTTCTTTTTAAGCCGCGAATTTTCGCAAAGCGCAGCAGCATTTCCTTATAGGTTAAAATATCAGGTCCTCCGATATCATAGCCTTTATGATAGGTTTCAGTTTTGCCAATTACACCCACTAAAAACTCAATGACGTTACGAATAGCTATTGGCTGACATTTAGTTTTTAACCAGCTTGGTGTAATCATAAAAGGTAGTTTTTCAACCAAATCGCGGATTATCTCAAAAGAAGCGCTTCCTGAACCCACTATTATTCCTGCTTTGAGGGTAGTGAGTGCATATTTTTTGCTTGATAAGATGGTTTCTACTTTTTTCCTTGATGATAAATGTTTTGATAATTCTTCAGCATTAATAATGCCACTTAAATAAATAACCTGTTTAGCATTTGTCTCTTTAATCCGATTATTAAAGTTTGTGGCACAAACTTCCTCCATTTCACCAAAATTACCTTTTTGGGTTGACATCGAGTGAATGAGGTAGTACGCCAAATCAATGTCATTAGGGATATTCTGTAAACTTTCCTTGTTCAAAAAATCTGCTTCTATTACTGAGATATTTTGAGTGTCATATTTGTCAATATTAAATCTACTGCTGTCTCTCACGCAACAGACAACCTCATGACCATTTTCTAATAAAACAGGTAATAATCTCTGTGCTATATATCCAGTTACTCCAGTAAGTAAAATTTTCATAAATTAAAATCTCAGTTCTTGTAATACTATTTTGTCTCGTTAAACTTCACCTATAACGTTTTGCAGGTTTGCGATGGGCGGGAAATCTCAAAGGGCTGTACATAACGTTGAAGCAATGGCGTTGTAGGGGAAATCAGGGAACGTCAGCTGAACATTGCACTAAAGATAAATTGAAATACAATACTTGAGCCTTTATTCTTCAGCCGCTATAACGCCAAACCCCTGTTATAGGCAGCCTTGGCGGTCTTTGTGTTAGAAGTCAAGCTTGCCACTTTTAAAATATAGCTTCATATTGTTTTTAAGTTTCTGTCTTGGTAAATTTTCTTGTCCGTTTGTTGAGCCGCTACTTGCAAAATAATTGTCACTTTTAAACTCAACGTAACCGTAAATGATTTGCTTCTTTATTGAGTCTGGTATTTCTGATAATACAATTTTTGTGTCTGTACAAGGAACTTCAAGTCTAAATATTAAACTGTCGTTTTCATTGTAAGAATAACTCGGAAAATCGTCTGAACTAAGCATATGATAAAGTCTTGCTTTGTTGTTTACAATTTCAATTCCGAAACCTATCCCACCCCAAATGCCCACGGCTCCATCAATTATCAAAGTGTCACCACTCCAAAGATAGAAAGACTTAAATGGCGCTTCGTTTTCCCCAAATTTTGAATTGAAAATCAAACAATCATTTTCGTATGATTGAATTTCACTTGAATTTAGATAAACCTGCATTTTGTCACCAAACATTTCATATTCTTTAGATGTTTCAATATGCTTCTCAACTTCCTTTTTAATGGTTGGGTCAATTGTCAATCCCTCGACATTACTTGTGCTTGTTGTTTGTCCACACGCAGTAAGTGTCAAGCAAAGAATTAATATTGTAAATAAATTTCTTGTCATAATCAGAGTGTGTCAGAAGGTTGCCTCGTAACTTGTTTATATCGGCTACTTTTCTCCTTTTATTTTTACTATTAGATAGAAAAAATCAGAAAAGAGGCTATCGTGAATTGTTAACGTCTAATGACGAATATAGTATTTTATTTTACAAAACATTGAGACCATAAAAATCCCTAAAAATGGCCGTCAGTGGGAATTTCGGTTTTAAAAACCGACCATAAGCGGTCACCGCCTTGACATAAAAAATGCCTCTCAAAACCTGAGAGGCATTTTTTAAAAGTTATTTTGTAGGTCTGCTGACCTGGATTTAATCTCTTTCAGTAATTAAAAATTCAACATTAGAATCAGCGGTATTCAAAAGTCCCCATTGGCGATTCTACAATCACTTCTTTCGTTTCAGATGCAGCCACATATCCGGAAATTTGCGCATCGATATTAAAGCTTTTGGAGATAGCGATAATACTTTCGGCAGTTTGCGCATCGGTATAGATTTCAAGGCGCTGCCCCATATTGAACACCTGGTACATTTCCTGTCCGCTGGTGCCTGCCGCCTCCTGTATCATTTTAAATAAAGGAGGAACAGGCAACAAATTGTTTTTTACAACGCGTAATGGTTTGGGTAAATAGTGCAGCACTTTGCTCTGGCCTCCACCACTACAATGGATGATGCCGTGTATTTTATCAAAATGCTGATTCAACACCTGCAAAATAACCGGTGCATAGGTACGCTCCTTATATTCGGGGATCTGCTTGTATT
>DLGS01000046.1 GCA_002482815.1 Bacteroidetes bacterium UBA7688 | reverse complement strand
ATGGGTGGGCATTGATGGGGCTCCGCGCAACTTCAGTGTAAGCATCGATGGCCCTGTGGGTAGTTATATGAAGCCATTTCGTCACGTAGCACTCGGTCTGAGTGTTAACAACGAAACCGCAGGTGTGCTGAACAACACCAACATCATGGCTTACTATGCTTACCGTATCAAGATGAAAAACTCAATGTTGTCTTTCGGTTTGCAGGCTGGAACGTCAATGTTGTCTGCTAAATACAGCGAGCTGAATCCTTTTCAATCGGGTGATGCGTCTTTGACCAAAGACCTGAAGAATGAGATGTTGCCCAACTTTGGTGCAGGTGTTTACTGGCGCGGAGATAAATTCTACCTCGGTGCTTCTGTACCCAACCTGTTGGAAAATAAATATGACAAAGACAACAAGGCTGCCAACAGCGATCAAAACAAACAGGTGCGTTCTTATTACCTGAGCGGTGGATACGTTTTTACACTGAGCGAAAGTTTCAAACTGGAGCCACAGGTATTGTTCCGTTATGCAGGTAACGGTACTTACAACCTGCCGGCCAGTGCGGATTTCAACCTTTCAGCAATTTTCTATGACCGTGTAATGATTGGTGCTACTTACCGTACCGATCAGTCTGTTGCAGCAATTGTTCATTTGCAGGCTACCAAAAATATCAACGTTGGTTATTCTTATGATTATGCCACCAAAGTGTTGAATGGTTATAACAGTGGTTCTCACGAAGTAACACTGGGATTTGATTTTGTAAGAGATAACAACAAGTACATCAACCCTCGTTTTATCAAATTATTCTAATCCAATTATTCCTCACATCAAAAGTATACTCAAATGAACCGTCTTTATATCAAAATAGCTGCCACAGTTTTGCTCGCCGCAGCGACCAGTTTTTCCGCAACAGCGGGACCAGATAATAATGATTTAATCAAAGCAAATTATTTATACACGCATCTTGCTTTCAACGAAGCGATTCCGCTGTATGAAAAAATTGCTGAAAATATGAATGACCCGCAGGTGTATGCTATGCTGGGTGATTGCTTCCGCCTTACCAAAAATCCACAGCAGGCAGTTGTGTATTATGCCAAAGCAGTGAACATGAGCGGTGTTTTGCCAATCACCAAATTGCATTATGCACAAACCCTGATGAGCCTTCAGCGCTACCAGGATGCCTTGCCCTGGTTGATTCAATACCAAAGGTCTAATCCTGCGGAAAGAAGGGTAGCCAACCTGATAGCCGGTGCTGAGAAAGCGCCAGCGATGTATGCTAAAATACCGGAAGGCGCTACCAAATTCCTGAACTTCAATACAGACGGCAACGAGTTTGGCCCTGTGTTGAAAGACGGCGAATTGCTGATTACAGCTGATACTATTCTGGAAGGAAGAAGCAAAACGGACAAATGGACCGGCAATCCTTTCTACAATATGTATGCGATCAAATGCGACAGCATGGGGTATTGCGGAGAGGCCTTTCAGAAAATAGGAAAAAACCTGAACTCTAAATTTCATGATGGGCCTATGACCTTTACCGCTGATGGTAAAACAGCTTTCTTTACCCGCACCAACTTCACCCGGATGGTGTTTGTAGACAATGCACGCAAAGATGCCAACAACGTGGTTCACCTTCAGATCATGGTGGGAACCGGTTATGACAATTCGAGCAAAGAGTTTGAAAAAATCAAACCTTTCGAATTCAACAGCAAAAACTATTCAACTGCCCATCCTACCATCAGCCCAAGCGGAAATACGTTGATTTTTACTTCGGATATGGCGAACGGCGAAGGAGGTTCTGATTTGTACATTTCGCGCAAAGATGCAGAAACAGGCAAATGGACTGCACCAATGAACCTTGGTAAAAGCATCAATACTGAAGGCGAGGAAATGTTCCCTTACCTGCAGGACGACAACACCTTGTACTTCTCTTCTGACGGGCATCCCGGCCTGGGCGGACTGGATGTGTATAAAGCCAGTTGGAATCCTTACGATCAGGTGTTTGGTGCTCCGGAGCATATGGGAGTTCCTGTCAACTCTGCTTCTGATGATATGTCATTGACCCTGATAGATGATGGCAACACCGGTTATTTTGCTTCAAATCGTGTAGCGCCAAAGGGTGGCGACAACGTGTACATGTTCAACCGCCAGGAAGTTTACCTGAACCTGACTGTGATTGATGAATACAACGAAAACCCTGTGAGCGGTTCAACTGTTTCTATTGAGAGCATTCCTGACAAAAGAACATTTACGACCGGAACAGCGGGGACTTTGTTTTCAAGAGTATATCCACAAACCAATTATGTGGTAAAAATCAGTCGCCTGGGCTACGAGCCAATCACGGTTGATTTCTCTACCATCTCTAAAAGAAGTAACGATACCATCAATAAGTTTGTGAAAATGAAACCAAACACACAGATTGGCTACAGTGCTGTGATTTTGGATAAAGTTTCGGGTCAGCCTATTGAAGATCCTTATGTGGTGATGACGAGAATTGGTGGTGACGCCAAAGTAGATTCGGTGATGGTTCCAACCGGAACCAACTTTACCGGAACAATGCAAACCAACGCAGAATACCAGGTGTATGCCGTGAAACCAAACTACTACAGTGATGAGAAAATGATTTCTACCAAAGGCATCACGCCCGGTACAAATGATGTGATCATCGATACCATCTTTATGAAAAAACTGGAAGTAGGTGCTGTTATCCGTATCGAGAACATTTATTATGACTATGACAAAGCAAACATCCGCAAAGATGCCGAGCCTTCTTTGAACCGCCTGTTTGACCTGATGACCCAAAATCCTAATATCAATATTCAGATCAATTCTCACACCGATTGCCGTGGTGCGGATGCTTACAATATGAAATTGTCTAACGCGCGTGCTGCTTCGGTAGTGAAATTCCTGATTGCCAAAGGCATCAGCGGAGAGCGTATGCAGTCAAAGGGATTTGGTGAATCGGCACCAGTGGAGCAATGTGCCAATTGCAAACAATGCAGCGAAGCACAGTATCAGCAAAACAGACGCACAGAATTCCAGATCTTGAAAATGTAAATTGAAACCAAGCGAAAGCGAAACCGGACCACTTGATTGTGGTCCGGTTTTTTTTGTGTGTTTGTGTGGATTTGGTATTATCCACCATTGGCTTTCAACTTTAAATCGGGAAGGCTCAACTCCAAATGATTTGGAATATGAAACCTTGCTGCTTGTGTGGTCTATAGGAAAGAAACCTACATTAAGAATCCCTGCAGGGGAGAGTCTGTGGAGATTTTTTTGTGAGCGTTTGGAGTAAGTTTTGGATATTTGTTATTATGAAACAATATAAAAACCTCTTAAACATTCTGCCTCTTGGATTGCAATGTGTTTTTGCTAAGAGACATTTATTGTTCTTATTATTTTTGATGCTTGGATACAATTCGTTTTCACAATTTGCACGATTAAAGGTGAATATTAATCCTCGATATGATTATAAAAATAGCTGGAAAGATTATGATGTTTATGTGAGCCTGCACAAACACTCGTACGGTCAATATAATGGTTATCTCAAATTTGCCATTATAAAGTCTGAACCTAAATCTTACATTTTTGATTCACTTGAAGCAGGTATTATTGCTATACAAATTGATGGATCTGATCATCAACCAGACACTATAATTGAAAATGTACTATTGTCTTGCGGGAAAACGACTGAAATTGATGTCACTTATCCTTTATATTGTCGATATATAGCTCGCGTAAACAATAACATTTGTCCTGGATGTAAGAAAAAAGATCAGGTTTTGCCAATTCATTATGGAGAACCTTTTAGTTCAGATCCTAAATCCGAATGGTCATTATCACATTATCTTGGAGGCTGCAAATTAACTGGCTGTGACCCAATATGGTTCTGCAAAAGGGATAATTTGAAATTTTAAAAAGCAATCAAACGATTTAATTGTTGGTGGAAATTTCGCCACAGTTCTTAATGTTCCGTCGGGCATCCCGAACTACAAGTAAAGTAGATTTGCAATCTCAATAAATAACTAACGTGGCAGACGCTGGCGCACAGAAGCTGGCGCTGCATTCTCCGAAAGCTACGCTTATGTCGCAATGACGGAAGCGTGTACAAAAAGTACAGGCACCACGCGCTATTCGGAATAATCTGAAAGGCATCCTGAGCTTTTCATTAAATTGCTCTCAATATGAAAGCCTATATCGTAATAACCACAACTTTCTTTTTAGTATGCTTATTCTCGCATACTTACATTAAATATTTACATGAGAAAATCTATCTAAGTTATCTTGATACTAATGTTGATTACGCGGATAAATACAGTTTGAAAACGCACAACATAGTGAGTAAAGGAGCATCTAAAGAACTACCATTGTATAGTCACATAATGTTCAACATCTATAAAACTGTAGAAGACCTTGGACCAGTCATTTTAATGGTGATGCTGCCAACAGGGTGTTGTGTATTTATCATCAATCGGAAAAAATTAACCTTGACGATATTTGCTATTGTTTTTGTTGAGTTATTACTGACCTGTTTTTTGTTGCAGAAAATTATCGTGTAAAATGCTGTTCGGGTTGTTCTGAAGGGCATCCCGAACTACAGATAATGGTGATTTTAATCTGCTTTTTTCATCAGTTTATTTTTGCTAAACACTTCTACACCCAGGCTGAACCCCGCTTGTGTTGACGGTTCCCATTTCGCACTCTTCTCTTCAAAGGGGTAATAAGGACTATTCCCGGAGTAGCTTGTTCTGCACCTTTCACCGTACTCGTACAAATACTTTTTTCTTATTCCTATACCAACATACCAGCTAAATACCGGATTTACTTTTCTTATCTTTTTCGGTATGTAAGATTGTCCCCATAAAAACTTGAAACCAAAAACATGATTTCGTAATGATGAGTTATAATCAAAGCCGAACGATGAACCTTTGTATGGAAGTTCCCAAGATCGATTATTATACCACCAAAATCTGTAGAATAGCTGACCTTCAAAATACATTCGGCTCTTTTTGGTGAAATAATATTTTGAACTCACTCCTATAGTGGCCCCATTGTATAAAGGGCAGGTAAAAGCTTCATGTCTGCCACCCCAATATTCAACATTATTTGTTGGATTGTTTTCAAGATCTGAATCAAATCTATACCCAAATGTTATACCTAAGGTGTTTCGTTTGAAAATGCGCTCAACGGTTATCGGTACATCTCTGCACAAAAATTGAAGTGGTTGGGTCGTAATACTATATTTTCCTAAAGAACGGGTTTGAGCAAACATTATATTAACGCCACCTGCCAGGGCAAGAAGAATAATCAACAGATGCTTTTTGTTCATTTTCAATTTTGGTTAGTTGTAATATTATGGTTTTAAATTCAGGTTTGACAACCCACCACATAAATGCCACAATAAATCTGTTGTCGCATTTTGAATTCAATTAAAGGGAGAAAGATTATTCGTCGTCTTCATCTTTCACCTTTTTATGAAAAGTGTAGCGGACACCTAACCTGGCAGGGATGTACCAAAGTTTATATTCAAAAGGTTGCTCGTAACCCAATACGCTTGCTTTGGCTTTTATTGAAGAATACCGTGCGGCCAGCTCGAAGTTGAGGTTGAAGTTTTTATTGAGGTCGTACCCGAATTCTATTTGTGCGCCCGAGGCAATATTGCTACTGCTTGTTTTGCCTACACCACCGCTATGCATTTCGACACCGATAGTCTGTGCAGGAATGAAGCCCAGAATAGCATCGGTGTTGGTCACCAATATGCCGTTGTCTTTTCCAAACCCTGAAAACAGGATGCCCGTCATTACACCAATCTGGAAAGTTAGTTTGCGTGTAAAGTTTGTTTTGTAATTGATAAAAACATGCGGCGTGAAATAACGTCCTGTAGCGGCAGCAAAACTGGAGGAAGGCACAAAGGAGCTGAGGCCGGTGATTTCCGTTTCCTTTTTGGTCTGATAATTTCCAT
>DLGS01000001.1 GCA_002482815.1 Bacteroidetes bacterium UBA7688 | reverse complement strand
TACTGGTAATTGCCTGTCCCTGTGCATTAGGTTTGGCAACACCTACAGCCATTATGGTGGGTGTAGGTAATGGTGCAGAAAATGGCATTCTGATTAAAGATGCTGAAAGTCTGGAATTGGCAAAAAAAGTAAATGCTATTGTATTAGACAAAACAGGAACTATTACAGAAGGCAGACCGGAAGTTACCGGTATAAAATGGCTTGTTGAAAATAATGGGTTAGCGCAAATTCTGTTCAGTATAGAGAATCAATCTGAGCATCCATTAGCCGAAGCTGTAGTTAAGCATTTCGGAAACACAGAGGCTGTTTCTATTTCATCTTTCGAAAGTATTACCGGCAAAGGAGCAAAAGCAATCTATGGAAATGAAAATTATTTTGTCGGTAGCAAAAAACTCATGGTTGAAAACAATATTGAGATTAACGACGAATTGCTAACAAAAGCCGGCGAGTGGGCTAAGCAAGCAAAAACGGTCATTTGGTTTGCAGACAGTAAAAAAGCAATAACAGTACTGGCTATTGCCGATAAAATAAAAGATACCTCTACAGAGGCCATTAAGCAGATGCACGAAATGGGAATTGAGTTGTATATGCTTACCGGAGATAATGAAGCCTCAGCCAAAGCTATTGCAGAGCTAACCGGAATAAAACATTATAAAGCAGAAGTATTGCCACAACATAAATCCGATTTTATAAAAGAGTTGCAACGCAAGGGAAAGATTGTAGCGATGGTTGGAGATGGCATTAATGACAGTGCTGCGCTTGCTACCGCAGATGTAAGTATTGCGATGGGCAAAGGGAGCGATATTGCCATGGAAGTAGCTAAAATGACTATCATTTCATCAGATCTTACCAAAATACCACAGGCGATTAAACTATCAAAGCAGACAGTGGCAACCATTAAGCAGAATCTGTTTTGGGCATTTATCTACAATCTTATTGGTATACCTATCGCAGCAGGTATTCTTTATCCTGTCAACGGGTTCTTGTTAAATCCAATGATAGCCGGTGCCGCAATGGCATTAAGCAGTGTAAGCGTTGTTAGTAATAGTCTGCTGCTGAAGTGGAAAAAATAAACAGTAAATATCACAAATCAAACAAGGAAAACTACAATGGTAGGGAGCGGAAGTCTACTCACCTTTGTATCATTAAAAAGCAATAAAAATGGAAAATAAGAATCAGAATTTACAGTTCAAAACAAACATTAATTGTGGTGGTTGCATTGCAAAGGTGAAACCCCATTTAGATAACGCAGAAGGTATTTGCCATTGGGAAGTAGATACCACCAATAAGGATAAAGTGCTTACCGTTAAGACGGATGGAATTACACAAGAGGAAGTGATAGCAACAGTAATCAAGGCGGGTTTTAAAATTGAACCATTCTAATGCAGGTGTTCACAAAACCGTAAAAAAATCATTCATCTAAAAATTATAAAAATGAAATTAGTATCAAAAATATTGGTAGCCATCACAGCGTTACTATCGTCTGCAAACAGTTTTGCTCAAATTAAAAATGCTAAAACAGAAACCGTAAAAATCTATGGTAACTGTGGAATGTGTAAGGCAAGAATTGAAAAAGCAGGGAGCCTGAAAAATACTGCCACAGTAATCTGGGATAAGGATTCCAAAAAGGCTTCACTTCATTACGATGGCAGCAAAACAAATCAGAATGAAATATTAAAACGTATTGCATTGGCAGGACATGATAATGAAAAGTTTTTGGCACCCGATAATGTCTATGCACAATTGCCTGAATGTTGTTTGTACAATAGAGAGTTGAAAGTAAATTCTACATCCAAAGTTGCAGCGGGTGTGAGAAAGGAACACAGTAACCATAGCGAGATGAAACAAAATAATCAGGCAACAATAAAATCACAGCAATTAAACGCGGTTATCGAAAGTTATTTTTCAGTAAAAGATGCCCTGATAAAGTCTGATGCAAATGCTTCAATGCAAAGAGCTGCTGAATTGCTGAAAGCTATCAAAGGAGTAGAAATGTCAAAACTCTCTTCTGAAGAGCATAACGCCTGGATGAAAGTAATGAATGACTTAGCATTAAATGCTCAAAGAATTGCCGGTTCAAAAGATATTGCAAAGCAAAGAACAGCTTTTAGCTTGCTGTCTGAGGATATGTATGATTTGGTCAAAACATCCGGACAAAACAAACCGATTTATTATCAACATTGTCCAATGTATAATAATGGCAAAGGAGCTAATTGGTTAAGCAAAGAATCTGCTGTTAAAAATCCTTACTATGGCGCTAAAATGATGACTTGCGGTAGTACAATTGAAACTTTAGACTAAGCTGATTTCCAAATGAACGTTTTTAAAATAATTTCGATATTCCTGCTGCTTTGTTCGCAGTCCCTTTTTGCTCAAAAGGTAGTGCATTACGAGTTGTATGTAAAAGATACGCTTGTGCAATATGCTGGTAAAGAAAAAAGAGCCATAGCAGTAAATGGACAAATACCCATGCCTGCACTCACTTTTACCGAAGGTGATACAGCCGAGATTGTAGTGCATAATCAATTAAAGGAAAGCACATCATTGCACTGGCATGGTGTGTTCTTGCCCAATAAAGAAGATGGAGTGCCCTGGCTTACCCAGAAGCCCATAAAGTCGGGTGCAACTTTTATATATCGTTTCCCGATTATTCAACACGGAACACACTGG